>JAFYLN010000096.1 GCA_017537045.1 Oscillospiraceae bacterium
AAGACCCAGGGCGGCAACCAGCTGGTCGCTGTTTCCTACGACAGCCGCATCAACTCCGATGTTTTCGCCAAGGAAACTGCCCGCGTTCTGGCAGCCAACGGTATCAAGGTTCGCATCTATGATGCACTGATGCCTGTTCCCGCACTGTCTTTTGCCACCCGTTACTATGAAGCAAATGCCGGTGTCATGATCACCGCCTCCCATAACCCCGCCAAGTACAACGGCTACAAGGCCTACGGCCCCGACGGCTGCCAGATGACTGACGATGCCGCCGCTGTTGTCTATGCTGAAATTCAGAATACCGACATTCTGACCGGTGCCAAGCTGATCTCCTTCGAGGAAGGTCTGGCACAGGGTATGATCCAGTATGTGGGCGACGATTGCAAGGAAGGCCTGTACGATGCCATCAAGGCTTGCCAGGTTCGTCCCGGCCTGTGCAAGACTGCCGGCCTGAAGCTGGTCTACTCTCCTCTGAACGGTTCCGGTCTGGTTCCCGTCACCCGCATTTTGGCTGACATCGGCATCGATGACATCACCATCGTTCCCGAGCAGAAGTATCCCGACGGCAATTTCCCCACCTGTCCCTATCCCAATCCCGAAATCTTCCAGGCTCTGGAGCTGGGTCTGAAGCTGGCTACCGAGACCGGCGCTGACCTGATGCTGGCCACCGACCCCGATGCTGACCGCGTTGGCATTGCCATGAAGTGTCCCGATGGTTCCTACGAGCTGGTTTCCGGCAACGAAGTGGGTGTCCTGCTGCTGGACTACATCTGCGAAGGCCGCATCGAGAAGGGCACCATGCCCAAGAACGCTGTTGCTGTCAAGAGCTTGGTTTCCACCCCTCTGGCTGACGCGGTTGCTGCCAACTACGGCGTTGAGATGCGCAATGTCCTGACCGGCTTCAAGTGGATCGGCGACCAGATCGCCCGTCTGGAAGCTGACGGCGAGGTCGAGCGCTTCATTCTGGGCTTTGAGGAGTCCTACGGCTACCTGGCAGGTCCCTATGTCCGCGATAAGGACGCCGTTGTCGGCTCCATGCTGATCTGCGAAATGGCAGCTTACTACCGCTCCATCGGTTCTTCCATCAAGGAGCGTCTGGAGGCTATCTACGCCAAGTATGGCCGCTACCTGAACAAGGTCGATTCTTTCGAGTTCCCCGGCCTGTCCGGCATGGACAAGATGGCAGGCATCATGGCTGGCCTGCGCCAGAATCCGCTGACCGAGATCGGCGGCTACGCAGTCACCAAGGTTGTCGACTATGCAGATTCCGCTGCAACCGGCATGCCCGCAGCAAACGTTCTGGTCTACTCTCTGGAAGGCGGCGCAACTGTTATCGTTCGTCCCTCCGGCACCGAGCCCAAGATCAAGACCTACTTTACCACTCTGGGCAAGGATCTTAACGAGGCACAGGCACAGAAGGATGTTCTGGCAGCAGCCCTGAAGCCCATCCTGGCATAAGTGATTTACCGAATCTAAACTTAAAACTGCAGCCCGTCTTTCAAAAGACGGGCTGCTTTTTCCACTATTCTTAGTATATGTCATTCCGAGGGAGCGAAGCGACCGTGGGAATCTCCCGGTACGATGTTTATTTCTGCGGCATTTATCGATAGATCAAAGCAGGAGATTGCCACGTCGCCGCGTTGCGGCTCCTCGCAATGACAGCTATCCGGATGTTGCAATCCCCATCGATTATTGCATTTTCCTCTTTATTTTTCTGTAATCCTGTGGTAATATATTCTTGCGACGCAAGTTAATACATGAAATGCCCTTAGGGTGCGTATTTTACTTCGGTAAAAATGCACTCTTCGTTTTGCATCCTTTGGGCATGTAAAAAACTTGCGTCGCGGCGGTTAGAAGCGGTGCGTTTTTCGTGCGCAGCTTCGGCTGCGCACTTTTTATTTGGGAGGCCGTTGGATATGAAAATGAAACGTTTGGTCAGCTTTGTGTTGTTGTTTGTGATGTTGATCGGTCTGTTTGCCGGATGCGCACAGCAAGGCAGCAAGCCGCAGTCAGGCACCGAACCACAGGCCACACAGGTATCTACTGAGCCGGTGGTGGTTGGCTCGCCACGGACAGCGGAGGAACTGGTTCCCCGGCTGAATGCGGAGCTTAAGAAACAGAATATCCCACTTGAGTTTGTATATGAAGATGAGTATTTCACTTATTCTGAGCTTGGGGCTGACGGCAACCCTATTGTCGACCGGTATTTTTCCTTGTATCTTGCAGCTTTTACCGATTCCGGCACACCGGTCACAACGGAAACCTTTGACCTTTCCGTAGAGTATGCCAACAAGATTTCTGATCCGATGCTGACACTGCAGATATGGGTCGCTGACAACGCAACGGAGCGGGAACGGGAAATGCATCAGAAAGTTTGCGCCATTGCTGCGCAGCTTTGTGATGAGCAGATGAACGCTGAGACGATCAACTCTCTGCTGGTGGCAGAGCCGAAGCCCACCCAATATGTGGCTGATACCGGCGCGTTCAAAACCTTTACCTTCAAAATGAATCCCTATAACGGTGTCGACGGCGATTATGACTACAGTGTGGTGTACTGCCAGAACGGTGACATGCTTCACACCGTTTCCCGCTTTCTTTTCTCGAACGAAGCATGGTACGAGATCGAGTTTGACCAGCACGCGGAAGCGCTTTATGCCCAGAGAATCTTCAGCGCACCCTCTGTAGAAGAGCTGGAGCAGCGGATCAACGATGCTCTTGCTGCGATGGACGCCCCCATTACCTGCACCATGGTGCCTTATGTGGACTATGGGTGCTGGAGAGGTGTCTTCCAGTGGAGCACACTGGAAGATCCGGACTATGCCTATCCGGAATTTCCTTATGAGGAATTTATATCCTGGGGAAACGCACCGGAGAATATCACTGACGAAGTGGTCGCGGAGTACATCAGCAGCTTCCTTCGCTGGGTCTGCCTTGACGTAGATACCCGTGACCCCATCAGAGAGGATGCACCCGCCTATGATATTCAGCTGAATAAATTCGATGATATGCCGCCGGAACTGCTGGAGGCGCTCTGCATTGCCTGCGACCCGGAAAACGGAGCAGGGGATGTTGAAGTGCTCCATAGCCTGCCAATTGCGGAGAGCGAAGGACAGCGGGAGCGGGTTCTCCAGAAGGACGGCTATACCATCACACATGATATCAATGAGGAGGGCCTTCAAGACGCCTACAAGATCCATTATGAAGCGGATCAGCAATGGTATACACCGAATCCCACCGGAGAAGCGCTTCTGGATCCGGCACTGCTGGACTATGAGTTCCGAGTGTCAAAGCCGATGGTAGTGGATGGTATGTTCAATTACTACGGTGAAGGCCAGGGCTACCAGACCTACTTCCATGACAGTCAAGTCGGCTGGGTATCCTTGACTGACATGCTCAATGACTTTCTGGATTACACCCGTTCAAAATTCTTTTTGGATCCTTATTGGGACAGGAATGGAGAGCACAGATATATTTATGACGGATTTTCGGGAGCGCCTTTGAATTCGTCTGTTTTCCGCATCGATGTGTATGAAATGGCCGTTGATCTACGCTACGATGCGGATATTCAGGACTATACTGAGTTTAGCGAACTGGAACCGGAAGAATTCCTGCGTATTCCGATCGGCCTCAGCCTCCTGCTGGATGAGAACATCACAGTGGAGGAAGCTGTCCGGCTCCACACCCATGCTATTGAATACGATTTTATCGCCACAGCAGAAGATAAGAACATCGCACCGGTTGGATATCAGGTGACGGTCTACGGAACCGGAGATGTGGTGCACATTCTGGCGGAAAATCCGGACACCGGAAAAAATACCTATTCAGCCATGACCCGGCTGTATATGGAAAATGCGACGGATTCCGGCAAATTGGTCTATGCCCATCTGGCGCAGTATCTGGATGACTGACACCTGTGTAGCAGCCGCACAACCTCTAAAGCAGGGGAAATAAAACAGAAATCTGACACGAAATGAAGCCGTGAACGGTCAAATGACCGTTCACGGCTTTCTTATGCGGGAAAAGTAATGTCATTCCGAGGGAGCGGAGCGACTGTGGGAATCCGTAATTTCCCCAAAGGAGAACGGATTGCCACGCCAGTGTGCGCACTGGCTCGCAATGACGATGTATAGTCATGTCATTCCGAGGAGGGGCGAAGCCCCGACGTGGGAATCCGTTTCCTCTGCGGCACAGCCGCCTCGGCCCCCTCTTTGAGGGGGCTGTCTGCGACAGCAGACTGGGGGAGTGTCGTATGGATCGATCGGACACTTCCTCCATCACGGTTTGCGCCGTACCTCCTCGCAATGACAGGTTCTTATGGAATTTTCGCTTCGTAATCCGGCAAACCGAAGCCGCGGATGCGGTAATCGCCCCGCAAAATGATGCGGTATGCAACCATGTCATCCTTGTTTCCTTCGATGACTTTGATGAACGGCCCCGCGGTGCCCACCACGATGCCCACATGATCTGCCCAGCCCGTGCAGTCGGCAAGATCAAAGCCCTCGTCCCACGCATAGTAGATGTAGTCCCCGGGCTGGGGCAAATAGTTATCGTTTTCCTCCCAGCGGCCCATTTCTTTCCACAGGCCGATCTGACGCTCGCAGCCGCATTCCGTGGGAATAATATCGGTCAGATTGCACTGGATGGCCACAGCACTTGCAAAGGCTGCGCACCAGCTATCCTCGGTCGTAACGGCGTAGCCTTGCGCCAATGGCTCATGGCTGTTATAGATTTGCAGGATACGTTCGTGATTTGCAAAGCCCTCCCGGGTACCCAGCCATTGCTCTGCCGTGTGGACGGTGTGCAGCCGCCGCAACTGCTCGGAAAATACAATATCACGGGAAAATCCCCAGTCTGCGAAATGCAAAAATGCAAAAATCCCAACAGAAAGAAACACAACAGCCCCAAGAATGCAGGCCGGAATCATCCATACTTTTCTCTTTGTCTTCATGAACAAACTCCTTTCGGGAAGAATGCTCCTATTATAGCAAATCCCGCGCCCGATTCCAAGTGGGGAAACTTGAACTTTACATGAAGAAATACAGCGCCAGTGTCAGCAGGGCATTGCTCTTTTCCTCCTCGCAGTCGCCCGCCATCAGAAGCAGAAGCAGAACGATCAGCAGATCCTCCGTGTCAAAATTCTTCGGAAGAAGCTGCTTCAGAAAACTGCCCGCGCCAATTTCACGGTGGCTCGGGGGAACGGGCGGGGGAGGATCCGGTTTGGGCGGGGGACAGGGAGGAGCGGGCTGTGCTTTTTCATCCTTGTGCTGCCGCGGTGGAGTACGCTGGTCATTTACCCGGTTTTTCTGAAAGGAGCCATCCGACTGTGGGATATAGCGGTTGTACACTTGCTTCACCTGCCCGATAGAAATGGGATCAGCCCCGATGCGGCACTGGCCAATCGGGCAGCCCGCATGGCTTTCTCCAGCTTGTGCAGCCTGAAACTGCTCAGATAGGGTTCCAGCGCGCACAGCAGGGCTTTTTGATTGCGGTCAATGTTCGTCTTTCCCGCAAGATTCATGATCTTGCCGATCATGGCCGGATCCATATCTGGCATGATGGGAGGTACTTCCTGCTTCGGCGGCGGAGCTGTTTCCGGTGCCGCGCTTCCCAGTGACTGAGCCATACTCATGATCTGCTGCATTAGCTGGGGATTTCCCAGAATCGTATTTAATTTATCCTCCATTTCGCCCAAGCGATCACCTCCCAAGCTCCTTCATTAGTTTCTGCGCCTGCGGATCGCGCATGAGCGTTTCGATGGCGCGCTTTGCCTGCGTATAGTCGCCGTTGGATGCCTGCTCCATGGCTTTTTGCAGTTCGCCGCCGCCTTGCTGCTGCATCATGGCGATCAGCTTCTGTCCGGCTGGGGACGCGGCCATGCGCAGAATTTCCTGCATGGGAATATTACCTGGTAACTGAGCCTTGTTTTCCATTGGGTTACCTCCATATCAAGGGGATGGAACGGTCTTTCACAACCAGTATATGCGCCTTAAGATTTGCCTGTGATAGAAATTTCTGTGGAAATTTGATGCCGGATATGCTATACTCTATTTATCGGCAAAAGGATGGTAACTTATGAAAATTCTTGTTTTATCAGACTCTCATAGCGCGCTCAGCTTTATGCGCAGCTGTATTGAAGCAATTAAACCGGATCGAATCATCCACCTGGGGGATTATTATGACGATGCATGCGCCATGGCGGAGGAATATCCGCAAATCCCCCTGATTCAGGTGCCGGGCAACTGTGACCGTTACCGCTGCCCGCCCTTTGTACAGGAGATCCTTTCTCAGCGGGTCGACGGTATCAATTTCTATATGACCCATGGCCACCGTCACATGGTCAAGCAGCGGCTGGACATGCTGCTGCACGATGCAAGAAAATGCAGAGCTTCTGCCGCGCTGTACGGCCATACCCACATTGCCGACTGCCATCAGGAAAGCGACGGGCTCTGGGTTCTGAACCCGGGCAGCTGCGGTTATTACGGCGGCAGTGCCGGCCTGATTGAGACAAATAACGGAAAAATTGTCAATTGCCGCCTTCTCAGGCAGGAGAATTTGGGGGATTTTTTATGATATTAACCGTTGACGTTGGTAATTCTAATATCGTACTGGGCGTTGTGGAAGGAAACGAGATCCGTTTTGAAGCGCGTCTTCGCACGGATTCGACCAAAACCTCTGACGAATACTGCATCGATCTGAAAATGGTTCTGGATGTTTACGGTGTTCAGGCTAAGGATATTGAAGGCTCCATCATCGCATCTGTTGTTCCGCAGGTGCTAAATTCCATGCAGACCGCCATTAAAAAGCTGACGGGCAAGGCCGCGCTTGTGGTGGGTCCCGGCCTGAAGACCGGCCTGAATATTCAGATCGAGAATCCCGCCCAGACCGGAGCAGACCTTGTAGTCGGCTGTGTCGCCGCCCTGCGGGAGCATAAAGCGCCCATGATCGTTGTGGATATGGGTACGGCTACCACAATGATCGTGCTGGATAAAAACAGTGCCATGATCGGCGGCTGCATCATGCCCGGTGTGAAGATCTCCATGGATGCGTTGACAGACCGCACAGCCCTGCTTCCCGGTTTACAGCTGGATCAGCCCAAAAAGGCTATTGGCCGTAATACAATTGACTGCATGCGCAGCGGTATCATGATGGGTGCTGCCTGCATGATCGATGGCATGATCGAGCGCATAGAAGCGGAGCTGGGCTATGAAACCACGGTCATTGCCACTGGCGGCATTGCAAAGTTTGTGCTTCCCATGTGTAAAAAGAAGATCATTTATGATAAGGATCTGCTGGTCAAGGGTCTTGCAACCCTTTACCGGGAGAACAAGCGTCCCTGATGCTTGCATCCTTAGCTAAAATATGCTATACTGGTGAAAAATCCCTGCACGGAGGCAGATTATGAGTAACACAGGCACTTTTTCCGAAACTGTTAAAACTGCATATGGCAAAGCACGCACCGTCTGCGGCCGTATTGGTGGCGTGATCGGGCAGATTTGCACATGGATATTCCGTCTGCGCAAAGTGATCATGGCGATTCCTGTTGTGTATCTGGCTGTCCGCATTGCAATCGCCAATATGGAACGCCTGCCGGAGTATGTTGGATTGAATCTGCAGTCCAGCGGTGAGTTTGCCATGATGGTCACACGCGGCTATGCTGTGCTCGGCCCTCTGTGCGTGACGGCTTTCTGCCTGCTGCTGATGTTCTGCTCCAGAAAGACCCTGTTCCCGTGGATCATCAGCATTTTTACGCTGATTGTTCCTTACCTGATTTATTTGACGAATCTGTATGCCTTTTAATCGGAATGCCGCCCAATGGGCGGCATTTTTGTCATATTCTGGTCATAAATTATTCAGAGTACCGTCAAGGATTCTTCACCAATCCCGCAATTGCTATGCTATAATAAACATACACAACAGGAGCGTGGGGAAAACTGATGCCGTGGAGGATTTCGCGGATAGCCCGACGGTTTATCTCGTGACAGACGCTTCCTGAAAAGAGAATCAACCATACATCGGCAGCGGTGCTCCGGCATCGCTGCCTGACATTTTATGAAAGCAGCCCGCTGAAAAAGCGGGCTGTACTTTTTATTCTCCAAGATCCTGAATCACCGTATGCTTGCCAAAATATGCAAAAATATAGGCTATGAAAGACAGGGACAGAAATACGGTATCGATTATTGCAATGATATCCACAATTCTTGCCTGTAACTGCGGCAGTAATACCAGAACGATCAGGCTCAGAAACAGAACGGTGGTGCACACCTTACCGGCAGGAAGCGCCCCCGGAAGCATTTTACCTCTGCGCAGATGGATCAGACCCATGACAGCCTGAAACATTTCCTTTACCACGAACAGCATCAGCACAAAGCGCAGCACAGGATATTTGACCGACAGGCAAAGTGTCAGTGTAAACTGGGTCAGTTTGTCAGCCACAGGGTCAAGGATTTTTCCGACTGTGGAGATCATGTTGAAATGCCGTGCGATCTGACCGTCCACCATATCCGTCAGACAGGAAACGGCAAGAATGGAACCTGCCATAAAATATTCCTGCATTCCGGTTGCGTTCATGTAAATGGAAACATACACCGGGATCAGGATCAGCCGGAAAAGGCTGAGCATATTCGGGATGGTAAAAACTTCTTTTTTCCAGTCGTGAATGAACATGGATATTCCTCCGTGAGGGCATGCGTTGCAAGCGTATCAATTCATTTGAAAAACATTATAGGTAAGTTTATTTGCTGAATCAAGGCTTTAAAGGGATTGTTATATAAAATTTAATAAACAGAGTGTTGTTACCGCCGGCTCTCTGCCTGTGTCTGCCCCCTTCCGAGATTTGCCGCCAGGGGGAAATGCAGCGCCAGATGTTTCCAGGTGCGCTTATCCAGTTCACCGGTTACGGGCAGACCTGTCAGCGTCTGAAAAGAGGCTAAAGAATCAGCGGTCGCTGCATCCAGGATGCCGCTTACAACCGGCAATCCGATGCTGCCATAGACCTGTGATAATACGATCAGCATGGCTTGTGCTACATTCAGGTACGGACTGGAATCACCAAATCTCAACACCTCATTTGGATTCAGAATCACTTCAACACTTTGTGCCTCATCAACAAAGACCAGTGCAGGTTCATAGCGTTCCACGATTGCTTCCCAAGTCCGTTGATCGGTAATACCGGTAACAGGAAGACCGTGATTTTGCTGAAATTGTGCCACTGCGCTTCTTGTCTGGGGACTATAAACGCCATCCGGAACAACACTCTGATACCGGTCGTCGTGTTCAGCCAGCGTACGAAGCATGGTCTGAAGACTTCTGATGGGCTGAGAAACAAAGGATTCACCGGGTCTCATCATCGTACCACCTCCTGTCGAACGGGATCCTGACTACCGACCTGCAGGTCGCGGCCGGGGAATTGTGTCATGGTTGAAGTTGTGGCATAACGGTTTCTTGGAGAAGTCTGCCCCTGTGCAGCTTCCGTGTAAGGGAAGGTTTCCCGACTGCGCAGTGTTGCATTTTCGATACCGGAGAACTGGTCGTAGATTTCATCCCATGTATCAAAATCAACAATACCGGTCTGGGGCAGCCCAAACCGCCGCTGGGCAGCAATGACTGCTGCACGGGTAGCATTTCCGAATATTCCATCGATTGCAACAGGAGGGATTTCGGGGATATAAGCGGAAAGGATAGATAACATATATTGCAGGTGCTCCACTTTAATTCCACGGTCTCCCTGTTCGATTGGATCCGTTGTAGCCCACGAATTGGCGTAAAACCGCTGCCCTTCACTGCGCAGTTCCGCCAGTCTGGTAACAGCCACATAGATGCGCACCAGCGCATACCATGTGGCCGGACCTACAATCCCGTCAGGCGTTAAATTGAAAACCTCTTGAAATTTCCGTACGGCCGCTTCCGTCCGGCTGCCGAAAATTCCATCCACAACCGGAATTTTTGGTATGGCAGGGTAATTTTGCGAGATACGGTTCAGTTCTGTCTGAATGGTCACGACGCTGGGACCGGTGGTACCGCGGCGTATCAGCATTCCGGGATAGGAGGTGGTGATACCCTGAATCGGTGCATTTTGAACAATTTCCACATTGTCATAGTAGTATTCCAGAATTTCTGTGGAATCATAGCCTTCCTCTGCCAGATTCTGGCTGCCCCATTGGCTGAGCCCTTCACAGGTGACGGTGGTACCGTTGCAGAATTTTGCGGCCAGAGGTTCCACGAAACCAGGACGGCGCAGATAATCGTTGAATAATTCGTCCACCAGCCTGGATACATTGTCGAAGAAACTGCGTCCGTTGACAAAATACTGGTCATAGGCTGTGGAGTTTGTGATATCAAAGTCATAGCCACGGCTGCGGTAGAATTCCGTGTAGACCCGGTTCAGAGCAAAGGAGGTAATGGCCAGAATGTTTGCACGAAGGGCACTTTCGTCCCAGGTTGGGTATATTTCACTGGAAGCGACATTCTTTACATAATCGGTAAAGGAAACGGTTACATTTTCGGCGTTGGAATTGGGCGTGCCCAGATGCACGGTTATATTCTGAGGTACATAGGGTAAAACAGTCGCCATAATCCACCTCCTAGAGATTTTGTCTGGTTGTATCGAAGATTTCGGTCTGATCCCATCTTCCCGGCAGTTCCGAAAGGGGGATCATTTCCAGATTCTGATTGGTTGTGGTATCTGCAAATACCTGCAGATTCTCAATTTCGATTTGCTCATAGCCCCGCAGCCGTGCATAAAGATTTACGGCGGTGAAAGGTGCTTCTGACAGACCCGGTGACAGGGAAGCGCTTCTGGCGGGAACCGGGATCACGATGGGATCGATCTGCCCGTTCCGGTCTGTCAACCGCATGGCGATGGCGGTTCCGTCAGATGCGGTGACCGTGATCGCAACATCTTTCAATGGTAACTGTGCGTTACTTGTGTAAGCATGGACGGTTATGTATCCCGTAGCATTCAAAAGAGTCACTCCTTTCGTCATTCAGATTATGATATGCGCGTCTTGCGCAATGTGTGCGGACGGAACCGCATCCGGTTCCGTCCGCTTATAAAAAGGTTTGCATCTGGCGGATATTTGCTGTTTCACAGTCAAGCAGGCGCTGGGAAAGTGCGCTGACCTGTGAGTCCTGCTGCTGATACTGGTGCAGATTTTTCAGTCCCAGAATCATGCCCCGCGTGTTGCCCTGGATCATCATGCCTGCAATCTTGGAGTCGGAGTTGCCATGGCTGAGCTTCATATGTGTCATGATTCCGGTCATTATACGCGTGCCGGGCTGCACTTCCCGCAGCTCCCAGCCGCGTTGAGATGCAAGCACATATGCTTCCGATTCTATGGCATCATACTCCCGAAGCTGGGATTGCAACGCTTTGCGCAGTCCGGGACGCATGGAAGTATCCAGCACTTTTTGTATGGCAATCTGACCCATTTGTGTGGTTTTCAGGATGGAACCAAGCATCTGCCGATCATTTTTCATAATCATCACCATTTCCAGTATAACCAATCGCAGGAAAATCATGCATGGCGAAAACGTATGCGTCTGCATAGAATGCTTAGACGAAAGGAAGGGATGAATATGTGTGCAATAGCCGGAATGATCTCATTGGCATCATGTGAGGATACGAATGCAAAAATGCTGAAAACCATGGCGCGGCGTGGACCTGATGCATCCGGAGTGTATCAACGGGGTGATGCAACACTGCTGCACAGCCGGCTTGCGATCATTGACCCGGCAGGAGGAATGCAGCCTATGGAACTTTCTTTTGACGGGGAGCATTATATTCTGGTGTATAACGGTGAGCTTTACAATACGCAGGAGGTTCGGGAGGAGCTGGAACGAGCCGGCCATACGTTTACCGGCCATTCCGATACAGAGGTGGTGCTCCATGCTTTTGCCCAATGGGGAAAGGCATGCCTTGAAAAATTCAACGGAATTTTTGCCTTTGCGGTATGGGAAGAAAACAGGAAGCGGCTGTTTTTTGCCCGCGACCGCATTGGTGTAAAACCGCTGTTCTATATGCTGCATCGGGGCGGTTTGCTCTTTGCATCTGAGATAAAAACGATCCTGTGTTATCCAACTGTCAAGGCGCAGCTTGATCCGCAGGGTGCCGCAGAGCTATTGCTGCTCGGTCCCGGGCGGACACCGGGATGCGGTATCTTTTACGGAATGCAGGAACTGGAGGCTGGCTGCTGCGCTTATTTTGAGAGAGGAAACCTTCGCATCAGCCGCTACTGGAAGCTGACTGACCGTGAGCATACAGAGTCCTTTGCAGACACGGTGGAGCATGTACGGTATCTTGTGCTGGATGCCATCACACGGCAGATGGTATCGGATGTACCCGTTGGTACATTTCTCTCCGGCGGACTGGATTCCAGCCTGATCTCGGCGGTCTGTGCCCGCGTGATGGAAGAGCGGAATCAGCAGCTTCAAACCTTTTCAGTCGACTACGTAGATCATGAGAAATATTTCCAGCCCGGAAAATTCCAGCCCAATTCCGATACTTACTACATTAAGCGCATGCAGCAGGAGATTCATTCCGACCATCATTGGTCAGTGCTGTCACCTGATGAGCTGCTGGCCGCTCTGGAGGATGCAACGATCGCACGAGATCTGCCGGGTATGGCTGATGTTGATTTTTCACTGCTTGTTTTTTGCAGAAGTATTCGCGATCATGTAAAAGTAGCGCTTTCCGGAGAATGTGCGGATGAGATATTCGGTGGCTATCCGTGGTATCGTGATCCGCAGATCCGCGCGCTGAATGGATTCCCCTGGTCGCAGAACGCACAGCAGCGCTCGGATTTGCTATGCAGCACTGTGCACGCAAAAATTGAACCGCTGGACTACATCCGTGACCGTTACCGTGATACCTGCGCAGCAAGTGATATTCTACCCGGTACACCTGCCACAGAGCGGCGGATGAAAGAGATGGTAAATCTGAATTTTAACTGGTTTATGCAAACACTTCTGGATAGAAAAGACCGCATGAGTATGTACAACGGACTAGAAGTCAGAGTGCCGTTTTGCGATTACCGCATTGCGCAGTACCTGTATGGTGTGCCATGGGACTATAAAGATCATCAGGGAAAAGAAAAAGGTCTGCTTCGCATTGCAATGGCGGATATGCTGCCACAGGAGGTGCTCTGGCGAAAGAAGAGCCCCTATCCCAAAACCTTCGATCCGCGCTATACGAAGCTTGTTTCGCAGCGCCTGGAACATGTGCTGGCAGATACCCGGGCACCATTGTTCCATCTTGTAGAGCGCGGTGCAGTTCGCGCGCTGCTTAAAGACGAACAGCCATGGCCTTGGTATGGGCAGTTAATGAGGTCACCGCAGACAATTGCATACTTCCTGCAGCTTGATTTCTGGCTCCGGGCTTATCAGGTGGATTTTCTCTTTTAGTCAAATCTTGATTGACTGCCTAGGGGAAATGTGATAGTATTCACGAGGAAAACCAGTCAGTGTTAATGGTTGGATTTGTTCCATATTTACAGTACAGGAGCATATTTTATGAGAAAGACGAAAGTGATTTGCACCATTGGCCCTGCCAGTGAAAATGAAGAGGTTTTGACAAAAATGATGGAAGCGGGTATGAATGTTGCCCGTCTGAATTTTTCGCATGGCACGCATGAAGAGCATCAGAAGAAGATTGACCTGATTAAACATGTCCGTGAGAAGATGAATCTGCCTATTGCCATCATGCTGGATACCAAGGGTCCTGAATACCGTATCCGCACATTTAAAGATGGTAAGATCACGCTTAACGATGGTGATACTTTTACATTTACGACTGAGGAAATCGAGGGCGACCAGTCCAGAGTTTCCGTAAACTACAAGAATCTTGCAAAGGATCTTGCGGTGGGAGATCAGGTTACAGTTAACAACGGCATGGTCGTTTTTGAGGTTACGGATCTTACGGATACCGACGTGGTTTGCACCGTCATTACCGGCGGTGTACTTAGCAATAAGAAGAGCATGAGCTTTCCCAATAAGGTCATGTCCGGCCCTTACCTGTCTGAACAGGATAAGGCAGACCTGCTTTTTGGTATTAAAAATGATGTCGACTATGTGGCGGCTTCTTTCGTTTCTACAGCGCAGGATGCACTGGATCTGCGTAAGTTCCTCGATGACAACGGCGGCGAAGATATTGAGATCATTGCAAAGATCGAGAACCGCTCTGGTGTTGATAACGTCGAGGAGATCTGTGCGGTCTGCGGCGGTATTATGATTGCCCGCGGCGATCTGGGCGTAGAAATTCCCTATGTAGAGGTTCCTGCCGTTCAGAAAAAGCTGACCCGTAAGTGCCGTATGCTGGGTAAACGCGTGATTACAGCCACTGAAATGCTGGAATCCATGATCAACAACCCCCGTCCCACCAGAGCAGAGATTTCTGACGTTGCCAATGCGGTTTACGACGGAACCTCCTGCATTATGCTCTCCGGTGAATCTGCTGCCGGTAAATACCCGGTGGAAGCAGTAAAAGCCATGGCGCAGATCGCAGAGTATACTGAAAAACACACAGACTACAAGCAACGTTTCCTCTCCACCGAATATACAGGTAAGGATAATCTTGACCGGATATCCCATGCTGTCTGTTCCATGGCGATGGATATGAATGCAAAGGCCATCGTTGTCTGCTCTGCCTCCGGTAAGACTGCCATGCTGGTCAGCCGTTTCCGTACGCCTGTTGACATCATCGGCATGACCATGGATCCGAAGATCTGGCGCCGCCTGTCCATGAGCTGGGGTGTTACGCCGGTTATGACGGAAGCCTATCCGAATATGGATGTTATGTTCTACTGCGCAAAGGGCAGTGTTGCCAAGGTGTTGAATCTTCAGAAGGGGGATAACATTCTGCTTACCGGCGGCCCCATCAACGGCCAGTCCGGCAATACCAATACCATCAAGCTTGAAACCATCTGAATGCATACTGCGGCAACGAAAAAGCGTTGCCGCGGTATTATTTTTCCATAAATTGGACGATGAAATTTTGGCATTTTTACTACATGAAAATCTTCTTTATTCGTGCTACAATAATTCTTGGAGGGGTGTTCTGGGTTGTCGTCTGTGGGGGGATTTAACATGTATCAGGTTGGCGAATGGGTAGTTTATGGTATTCATGGCGTATGCCGTGTTGAAGGTGTGGAAAAGCAGCTGGTCAATCGTAAAAGAACACAGTATCTGGTGCTGGAACCGCTGGCGCATAGCCAGTCACGTTTTTATCTGCCAACCGAAAACCCTGCTGCTATGGCCAAGCTGAGACCTGTTTTGAACAAGGATGAACTTACAGAGCTGTTTGCTTCGGAAGAGCTTCGCCAGGATATATGGGTTCAGGAAGAGAATCACCGCAAGCAGTATTACCGGGAGCTGATCAGCAGCGGTGACCGCATTACTGTTATGAAAATGGTCAGCACGCTTTATCGATATAAGGAGGCTCAAACAGCAGCCGGACGGAAGTTCCACCAGTCGGATGATAATTTCCTGAGGGATGCTGAGAAGCTGCTGGCATCAGAGATCGCTCTGGTTATGGAATTGTCACCGGAGGAAGCAAGAAATTATCTGCGGGAACAACTGAAAAGTACATAAAAAACCGACCCGGTACATTTCGTACCGGGTCTCAGCGTGTCGAAAAACCATGTCATTCCGAGCCAGTGCGCACACTGACGTGGGAATCCCCTGGATTTTCGAACTTTTATCGTCTAAAAATGAAAGATTTTCCTTCTATTTAGGGGATTGCTACACCAGCCTGCGGGCTGGTTCGCAATGACACCTAATTTTAGAGACTTTTTCTACAGTCTGCGACCCGGTACATTTCGTGCCGGGTCTTAAGCTTATCTGGAAAGTATTTCTTTCAGCGCACAAACCTGTGCTTCGTCAGTTTGCTGAATATGCCATTCATCCAGACCGGGAAGTCCCATCGGAATGTCGGTACGGCGAAACTGCATGCTGCTTTCGATCCATTCTTTGCAGCTTGCATGAAATGCCCGTGCAGTGGGCAGCGCATCAAGCAGGTTCTGAATGTTAGCAACACTGACACCGGCACCGATCAGAACCTCCGGGCCGTTGTCTTTATCACGAAGCTCCAGCAATGCGCAAATCGTTTCAATGCCCTTGGTGCAGATGCTTGCCGCGCCGCTGGTCAGTATTGTGTCGATTCCAAGCCCGGCAGCCTGCCGGTATGTTTTCAGCGGATCAACAGACACATCAATACACCGGTGTAATGTCAAACCAGCGCCGTCGGCTGCTTCAATCAATGGTTTCATAGCGTTGTGATCTAATTCGCCATCGGCACGAAGACAGCCGATCACAAAACCGTCTGCACCTGCAGCTTTAAGCTGCCGAATTTGTCTGGCCATCAGATCGGTTTCATCATGACTGTACAGAAAATCACCGCTGCGGGAACGTATCAGGCAACGGATAGGAATGCTGCTTTCAGCACGAATCTTCTGCAGCAGCGCAGTATAAGGGGTCAGTCCGCCCAGCGCCAATGCGCTGCAAAGCTCCAGCCGGTCAGCACCGCCGTGGATAGCAGCACGGGCAGATGCAAGTGAATCAATACAAACTTCTAAAATCCGGGTCATAGGATTCTCTTACCTCAGCATCTCATAGAGCTGCTCCATAGTATATGCAATGGCAGCAGCACCTGCATTCTCCATTTCCTCCACAAGTCCGTAACCCCATGCAACACCAATACATGGGATTCCATGAACTTTTGCACCAATGACATCGAATTTGGTATCACCAACCATAATTGCATGTTCCTGCGCACCGCATTCTTCCAGCAGATACGCGATAACCGCTTCTTTGGAATTTCTTGAAAAGTCAGTGGATGCGCCGCAGATCATTGTAAAATATTTAGCGAGATCAAAGTGCTCCAGAACTTCTTTTGCGATCCACTCAGGCTTGGAAGTTGCAACAAAGAGCTTGTGTCCATCCTGAAGCAGCTGCTCCAGCAGTTCCCGAATACCGGGGTAGGGGCTGTTTTCAAACCGGCCGGTCGGGATATAACGGCTGCGATAGATCTGGATCGCTTCGGCTGCCTTATCAGCCGGTACACCCAGGCGGATAAAGGATGCGTCCAGAGGCGGGCCGACAATGGTACGCAGCACTTCTGCGGGCGGTTCCGGGATCCCATAATGGGACAGGGCATAAACGGCACTTTTCATAATACCTTCGCCGGAGTCGGTCAGCGTGCCGTCCAGATCAAAGAGAATGGATTTTTGTGTCATTGTTTTATCCTTTCAAAGTATATTTGATAAAAAATTGCGAAAATAATTGTTGCCGAATTTTCGTATATCATAACAAATTCTGCGTTTGAATGCAATTGCATCTTCTGACAATATCTGAAAAGAAAACCTGATACCATTGGTTCAGGAGGGGAGACTATGAAACAATTTTGGAAGGATATGGGCATTGCATTTACCATGGGTATGATCGTACCGTCAGTTTTGCTGGCAGCTGTTGTTTCTCTGTCTGCAAATAAATCGGACATACCACCCATGACGGAACCTGTTTCATTAACAATACCTGTTTCAGAGTCAGAGACAGTTATGCCACAACTTCAGATTCCGGTTCTGGATCAAACAGATGGGATCGTCCAGTTGCCGCTGAATGACTACCTGACATCTGTTGTACTGGCAGAAATGCCGGTGTCCTTTGAAGAGGAGGCAATAAAGGCTCAGTCTGTTGTTGCGCGTACCTATACGATGCGCGCCGTAAAGGGCGCAGCAAAGCACGAGGGTGCAGCAGTTTGTACCAACTCCGCCTGCTGTCAGGGTTATGTCGCGGTGGAGCAGTTTCTAAACAAGGGTGGAAAGCCTGAGAATGTGGAATACGTCCGGAATCTTGTTGCATCCACGGATGGACAGGTTCTGACCTATGATGGAAACCTGATCGAAGCAACCTATTTCTCCTGCTCTGGTGGTGTAACGGAAGATGCCGTGGCGGTCTGGGGTACAGACGTTCCGTATCTGCAATCTGTTCCAAGTCCCGGAGAAGAAAATGCAGCCTATTATACAGATACCGTCACATTCTCTGCCACTGACTTTGCATCTAAGCTGGGCGTCCAGTTGATTGGAGAACCATCACAATGGTTTTCAGATGTGACCTACACGGCCGGTGGTGGCGTGGAAACCATGATGATCGGCGGGCAAACCTATGCGGGAACGCAGCTTCGAAAGCTGCTATCATTGCGCTCGACTGCATTTACAGTTAACGTTGAGGGTGATACCATCACAATTCAGACCAGAGGCTATGGACACCGGGTCGGCATGAGCCAGTATGGTGCCGACGCGATGGCGGCCTCGGGAAGTACATATCCCGAGATCCTTGCTTACTACTATCAAGGTACACAGCTGACCCAGTATTCGGATTGACAAAGGAAGAAGTTTGGGATAAAATGGAGCAAAATGCAAAAAGGAGAACGCCATGCCCATTCGGATTCCCAACGATCTGCCTGCTGCGCAGGTGATGCAGCAGGAAAATATCTTTGTCATGAAGCACCAGCGTGCCACGACTCAGCATATCCGTCCTCTGGAAATCGTGGTGCTGAATCTGATGCCCACAAAAATCGTTACGGAGACCCAGTTGACCCGCCTGCTTGGCAATACACCTCTGCAGGTAAATCTGGAATTGATGCATACTTCTACCCACCGCAGCAAGAATGTTTCCGAAGAGCACCTGCTGACATTTTATAAGACCTTTGATGAAATTAAGGATCGCAAATTTGATGGAATGGTCATCACAGGCGCACCGGTGGAGCATATGGATTTTGAAGATGTGGACTATTGGCCGGAACTGTGCCGCATTATGGAGTGGAGCAAGACCCATGTCCACAGCACGCTCCATATCTGCTGGGGCGCACAGGCGGGTATGTATTACCACTACGGCATCAAAAAGTATCCGTTGGAGAAGAAGCTTTTCGGTGTTTTTCCGCACCATGCGGATTATAAACGTTCCATCCTACTGCGGGGTTTTGACGACACCTTCTATGTGCCTCATTCGCGCCATACCACTGTCCTGCGGGAGGATATCGAAGCTGTACCGGGGCTGAAGATTCTGGCATCCTCCGAACAGGCCGGAGTCTATGCGCTTATGAATAAAAATGGCCACCATATTTTCATCACCGGCCATTCTGAGTATGATCCGTTGACGCTGGAATCGGAATATCTGCGGGATAAGAAGCTTGGCAAGCCCATTTCCGTGCCTGAGAATTACTATCCCGATGACGACGATACCAAGGAACCCATCGTCCGCTGGCGTGGACATGCCAATCTGCTGTTTTCCAACTGGCTGAACTACTTTGTTTATCAGACAACGCCCTATGATATCGAAACCGTTGGCTACGCCAGCACGGAAATCTAACGAATGTCACAGGATGCTCCCGATATTTGATCATATCACAAAAACAATTGCATAGAATAGGGAGACCGCAGCATTGCGGTCTCCATTTTTTGAAAATTATGTTGCAAAATAAACAAAGATATGTTAGAATGATTGTCCTGACTTGTGCAAAATCTTTAAGGAGGGTAAGCTATGAAATTATACATTGATAACCACATGATCGAAGCGAAGCCGGGACAGTCCCTGCGTGAGCTGATCGCGGAACTGAGTCTGGAACGTGCCGAACTTTCACAGCGCCCTCTGGCAGCAAAGATCGCAGGTGAAGTCTTTACGCTGAATTATATCCCTGTTCGTGCAAAAGAGATGGCAGGGGAGCGGCAGTCCATGCGCCGTGCTATGGCAGCATCTGGAGGAGAAGTTCATCTGCTGCGTTATGCGGATGCTGCTGGCAAGGATGTTTACAAGAGAACCTCGCAGTTCGTGATGTTTCTTGCACTTCGCCAGTTATGGCCGAAAGCAATTGCAAAATTGACCTGTAAAGTCGGCTCCGGTATTTTTGTCAATGTTCTTGGTGCTCCGGATTTTTCTGCCGAAAAGCTGAAAGAGCGTGTTCAGGAGCTTGTAAAGCAGAATATACCCCTGATTCGCCGACGCGTGCCTTTAAGTGATGCGATTGCCCATTTTGAAGCAGATGGTTACGATGATAAAGTTCGGCTGCTCCGCTGGCGAACCGCAGATTATTTTGATGAGTATGTTTATGAGGACTTTGCTGACTATTATTACGGCGAAATGATGCCCTCTACCGGATATCTGCAAAACTGGGATATCCGCAGCGCAGAAAGTGGATTTATTTTTGTCTATCCGGATGATCAGAATCCTGACATAGTGGCTCCTTACCATGAATCCCCGAATTTTTATAACGTGTTTATCGAAGGTGAACGTTGGTGCGAGCTGATGGAGTGTGAAACTGTTGCAGACCTGAATGATCTGACCACTTCCGGGCGCATCCGTGAATTGATCCGCGTCAACGAAGCACTCCACGAAAAGCGCTATTCTCAGGTTGCAGATATGGTCTGCAGCCGCGGGGCAAAAGCCGTTATGCTGGCAGGTCCCAGTTCCTCCGGAAAGACCACCTCTGCCAACCGTCTGGCAACCCAGCTTCGCGTCCACGGCAAGAAGCCAATCCTCATGAGCCTGGATGATTATTATATCGACCGTGACAAGATCGCCCCCGGCTCTGACGGCAAGCTGGACTTAGAGCATATCAATACCCTTGACTGCGATCTGTTCCGCGAAGACATGGCACGGCTGCTTCGCGGTGAGGAAGTGGAGCTGCCCAGTTTTAACTTCCTGACTGGCCGCCGCGAATGGCTGGGTCACAAGCTGAAGCTGCACGCAGACTCCGTTATCATTGTTGAGGGTCTTCATGGCTTGAATCCCGCTATGCTCCCCGAGAATGTGGATCAGAACCTGATCTTCAGGCTCTATGTCAGCCCCTTGCTGCCCCTGAATCTGGATAACCACAACCGTATTGCAACTTCCTATCTGCGGCTTCTTCGCCGCATTGTGCGGGACTATGAGACCCGTGGCGCCTCCGTTCAGCGGACGCTCTCCATGTGGGACAGTGTGCGCAGCGGCGAGCGGCGGTGGATTTTCCCTTATCAGGAGAATGCTGATGTGATCTTCAACAGCTCTACGCTCTATGAACTGGCGGTTCTGAAAAAACACATCTTCCCTCTGCTTACTGCTATCGAACCCGAAGATGAATGCTATGATGATGTGCGTAACATCGTCAAGGTTTTGAACTTTATTCAGGAAGCCGATGTGGATGACGAGATTCCGCCAACCAGTCTTGTGCGCGAATTTATCGGCGGCAATTCTTTCTACCGGAAATAACCAAAGGGCGGTGATGGTTTCGATCACCGCCCTAAAAATTATTTGGAAACTTTTTGAGATTGTGAAGTATTTTACGTCTTTGAATCGTATAATGAGTGTTAGAAGCAGTGAGGAGGAAATCATATGGACAACGGTGCCCGTAGCTACCGCCGTTATCTGGATGGTGACGAAGCTGCCTTTGACGAGATACTGCGGCTTTACCGCGATAAACTGACCTTTTTCATTAACCGCTACGTCCACGATATGGACACGGCGGAAGATCTGGCCATTGATACCTTCGTGCACCTGATCGTCCACCGCCTGCGCTATAACTTCCGCACACCTCTGAAAACCTACCTTTTCATGATCGCCCGCAGCCGCGCGCTGGATTATCTGAAACACTGCAGCAAAATCACAACAGTGGAGCTTTCCGAGGTTGAGGGGACGCTGACTGATGGTGTTACACTTGAAGAGCTGATCCTGTTGGACGAGCGCAAACAGCGGCTGAACCGTGCGCTCAAGCAGCTTCCGGAGGATATGCAGCTTGCAGTGCATCTGGTCTACTTTGAGGATCTTACATACGATGATGCAGCCCGTGTTATGAAAAAGAACAGAAAACAAGTGGCAAACCTGCTGTACCGCGCAAAGGAAAAGCTGCGCGCCATACTGGGAGAGGATGGTGAGCTGTTTTGAGAAGAACGGAACAGGAATTTAAAGAAGAAGTATTGAAGCGAAGCTGGCAATACCGGATAGAACAGGCCAAGAAACGGAAAACCATGTTGCGCATTGGTCTGTGTGCATGTATCTTCTGCGTGGCAGTAACTGCATTTGATCCCTTTGGAGCCAGCTCTGAAGCACCGGCGGCGGATGGCATATTCATGAATGAAATGAAGCTTGAAAGCGCCGTAACCCAGCACACAAGCGGAACTGGAGAAAGAAATACGGTTGCAGATGCTGAACCTGCGGAAAAAGCAGCGGCGCCCATGGAACCGGGTGCAGAGGAGCGCGCGGCGACCACTACCAGCCGTACCTACAATGTGGTCTCGATTGAAGTAGAATCGATCCCTGCCCATGAAGAATATGAAAGGTACTTTATAAGTAAAGAGAAAATTGTGCCGATTATTGTTGCGCTGGATCGTTTTTACCCTGTGGACGAAAACCTTCAGGAGCCGGAATCTGCGGAAGGCATGGCCTATAAAATTACAGTTACCTATACGAATGAGACCGTCCGGTATACACTGTTTGGTGATTGGTTAGGTTCAGACAAGGATGGCTGGATTCGTGTTGATGAAAAGGCTGCCCAAGAGACCGTGAAAGCGCTTTCGCAGGAAAGCGATGCACCGGCTACTGTTTCCGTCAGTGTCCAGACCGCCGTAAATACATGGCCGCTGGAAGACATGGATGCACAGGCAGTCTGTGCATATTTCGGAGAGTATGACTGGATAGATGCACGATCCCGTTGTAAGCTTGACTGTAAGATTGTGGTTAACGGTAAAGTTTATGGCTATAGCTCCCATTGCGGTGTGTTCCGGGATGATGAGTATGACCGGATTCTGAAACTGGAAGAAAATGACAGGCTTGCGTTTAATGAGATCTTGGATGCTTATATTCCTTTGGAAAGCACTGAGCCGGTAAACGTGAAAGTTGTCTGCGGCAGCGAAGAGCTTTTGCTGGATGCATCCGAATCAGCGGTTATTATGGATTATTTGCTGTCCGGCCAGTGGATCCCCACAGCGGCAAATTGCCTGTGTGATTATACACTGTATGTGACAGGCGGAACATACCGTTACCATTCCGCCTGCGGCACAATCCAGAATGAGTCCGGTCGATCCCTGACCCTATCGGAGGAGGATAAGGCTATATTTGACGAAATCGTCGTCCGCTGTACCATGCCATCGGAATGATTACAGCATAAATTCCAATTTACATGCGTCCCCAAACGGGAAGCCCGGTACCAACTGGTACCGGGCAGAATTTTTATTTTCTATTATAAGCTTCGCGGCACTGCCTGATGATCCGCACAGCATCCTCTTTTCCATGGTATGCTCCAACCTCGACGGTAACACCCTGTAAAACTTTATAATTACTGAAGAAGTTTGCAATTTCCTTTAATACGAAAGGAGAGAGGTGTTCCAGTTCTGTCACATCATCATATCGGGGATCACAGTCCACAACGGAGATTAGTTTGTAGTCCAGCTTGCCGCCGTCTGCCATTTCCAGATAACCCAGTACACGGGCTGGAACGATGCAGCCGGGAAAAGTCGGGTCTGAGCAAATCACCAGAATATCCAGCGGATCACCGTCAGGTGCCAATGTGTTTTCAATAATGCCATATTCGGCAGGGTAGATCATGGCGGCATACAGCACCCGGTCCAGACGGATCCGGCCGCTCTGTTTATCCAGTTCATACTTGTTTTTAGAACCCAGTGGAATCTCAATCAAAGCTTCTACAATATTTCCGGTCATAGCATCCCAGCCTCCTGCATTTTTTATTTATTCTACTTTATTTATGCGCAAAAAGCAATAAGTACCGATATGCGTGCAGTAAAATAGAAGGTAGGTGGTAGACAAATGGTAGACCAATCCACGAGTGTCGAGATTCGATACACTGCGGTGTCGTTTCCGTCCAGCCGGAAACGAGCAAATGTCCACCGGACACTTGCATTTGATGCTTCGAATCTCCCCACGAAAGAAAAAACGGGAAACTACACAAGTAGTTTCCCGTTTTTTGGTCCGAGTGTCGAGATTCGAACTCGAGGCCTCTTGAACCCCATTCAAGCGCGATACCAAACTTCGCCACACCCGGATGCGTCTGTCGACTGCCCAGATATACTAGCACATCATGCAAAAAAAAGCAAGTACTTTTTTCGACATTTTCAAAAAAGATGGAAAAATGCGAAAACTATGCCTTTTCCACTTTTTCAATGCGGGAATAGTACAACACACCGCCGATGATCAGCATATCACCGAGGAGCTGTAGTGGCTTGGGAATCTCGTGAAAAAGAAAACCTGCCAGAACGGCAGCTACTACAGGCTCACACAGTTTGGAAGCAGATACAAAGGATGGGGAAAAGTATTTCAAACACCAACTGAAGATGCTGTGACCAAGAATAGTTGAGAAGACAGCAAGAAGCAGCCCGACGAGAGCCGGGGCAGTGCCGAATTCAAATAGGCCGTATTTCTGGGTAGCGCATATAACCAGTAGTGCGATTGCACAAGCCCAATATACGATATAGGTATAGACAGAAGTGGACACCTTTTCACGCACAACACGACCGAGCAGCATATAGGCCGCCACAGCAATTGCTGCCAACAGCGCAAGAATATCGCCATACAGGTGCGTACCGGAAGATGAATCGGCAAAAGCGATCAGTGCACTGCCGGAAATGGTAATGGCAATCGCCGCCATGGCTTTTCTTGAGATTTTGCCTTTCAGAAGCAGCCAGAAGCCAAGACTGACCCAGATCACTTCCGTGCAAACGATGGTTGCAGAACTGGCGACGGAGGTATGACACAAGGATTCAAACCACAGTGCAAAATGTACAGCAAGGAACAGGCCACTCAGGCTGCTTAAGAATATATTTCCGGGGGTCGTACCCGCCAGCTCCTGCCGTAACTCCCGTTTTCCCAATACCACAGGACTCATGAGAATCACAGTCCACAGCAGCCGCCATGCAGCAGTCACCGCTGAGGGAGCAGGGGAGTATTTTACAAAAATCGATGACAAAGAGATTCCGATAACGCCGATAATAATCAGCGAAAACGGATGCTTTTCGAAGTACTTCAAGTCATATCCACACACTTTCCTGAATGCTGCACACAGTATAGCACGAATTATTTTCTGGTGCAATGGCATTGGAAAAAACATCAAAAGAATGTAAAAATTTTTGTAAAAAGTGCTTGATTTTTATTTGTCTGCATGCTATACTAAATCGGTCTGAAATCAAGGTGAGTCCTCTGCGGAGTGGAGCTCGCGCATGAACGCCTAATATTTTAAGGAGGACAAAGAAATGGATCTGTTAAAGGCACTGAACAGCCAGTACATGAAGGAAGAACTGCCCGAAGCAAAGGTCGGCGACACCGTTCGTGTTCATGTTCGCATCAAGGAAGGCTCTCGCGAGCGTATTCAGGTTTTCGAAGGCACCGTCATTGCCCGTAAGCACGGCGGTATCGCTGAGACCATCACTGTTCGTCGTATTTCCTACGGCGTTGGCTGCGAGAAGGTTTTCCCCCTGCATTCTCCCAACGTTGCAATGATCGAAACTGTCCGCAAGGGCAAGGTTCGCCGTGCAAAGCTGTACTACCTGCGCGACCGCTTCGGCAAGGCTGCAAAGGTCAAGGAGAGAGTCTAATTTGCAATGCAATAAAAAGAGAGGGCTTTTGCCCTCTTTTTTTATTACTTTTGTGATTTATTTAAATTTGAAAAACAGTCTTTTCAGATTGGGAAATTTTGTGTATAATATATCCCGAATTTGTATGCGCTATATTTTGCACATTGACATAGAGGAGGTAGCGCTGTGGCTGCTGAAGATATTAAAAAGAAGAATGAAGAGGAACCGCTCTCCTTTGAACAAAACGTCATACTTTATCTGCATGATATGATCCATCTGCTTGCAGTCGTCATGATTGTCTTTGTTCTGCTGTTTCGGATCGTGATTGTGTCCGGTTCGTCCATGTATTCCACTCTGCACGATGGTGACTGGCTGTTGGTGAGCGGTTCTGTATTTTATAAAGAACCGCAGGCCGGTGACATCATCGTTGCAAGCAAGGATTCCTTTAATTCCGGTGAGGCCATTATAAAGCGTGTCATTGCCACCGAGGGACAGACCGTGGATATTGATTTTGAAAAGGGCATCGTCTATGTGGACGGTATTGCCTTGCAGGAGGATTATACTTATACGCCAACGAATATTGAGGAGGGCATTATTTTCCCGATCACAATTGCGGAAGACTGTATTTTTGCCATGGGAGATAACCGCAACGGCTCCCGGGACAGCCGCGATCCCTCCATCGGCATGATCGACAAACGGGAAATCCTTGGCAAGGCTGTATTCCTGCTGTTTCCCGGCACCGGCGAGAAGAGTAATTCTGCCCCCAGAGATTTTGACAGAATTGGAGCAATCAAATAATGGAAGATAAAATGAACATTCAGTGGTATCCCGGCCACATGACCAAAACCCGCCGTCAGATCGAAGCGGATCTGAAGCAGGTGGATGCAGTCTGTGAGATCGTGGATGCCCGTATTCCCATATCCAGCCGCAATCCGGATATTGATTCCATCTGCGGCAATAAGCCCCGGGTCATCGTGCTCAACCGTATGGATCTGGCCGACCCTGCTGCCACCAAGCTGTGGGCAGCCTATTTCAAGAACAGGGGCATGACCGTCGTCTGTACTGACTGCAAGAGCCGTAAGGGCATTGCAGACTTTGCACCGGCTGTCCGAAATGCCTGCAGGGAAAAGATCGAGAGGGACAAGGCTCGTGGTATGAACCGTGCTGTGCGCCTGATGGTGGTCGGTATCCCCAACGTGGGCAAATCCACCCTCATCAATCAGATCTCCGGCCGCAAGGGTGCCAAAGCGGAGAACCGCCCCGGTGTCACCCGTGGCAAGCAGTGGGTCACCGTCGATTCCACCTTGCAGCTTCTGGACACCCCTGGCATCCTCTGGCCCAAATTTGAGGATCCGCAGGTGGGTCTGATGCTGGCAGCCACCGGAGCGGTGAAAGAGGATGTGATCGACATGGAGGAGCTGGCCTGCCGCCTGATGCAGCTTCTGTGGATCCGCTATCCCGAAGCAATCCAGGAACGCTACGGTGTCGAGGGTGTGGAGGACGACTGTGATTTTCCCGGCTACGAGCTGCTGCTGCAGGCCGGCAGAAAGCGCGGCTTCCTGATGCGCGGTAATGAGATCAATACAGAGCGTATGGCAAAGGTGCTGGTCGACGAATACCGCAGCGGCAAACTGGGTCGCTTTACTCTGGAAATGCCGGAATAATATAAAAAATCCACAGCGAAAGTGCTTAAAGAAAGGACGGATCCATATGGAAAGAATCATTGTTTTGCTGTGCATACTGCTTCTGCTTGCAGGCTGCGGTGCAAATGTGTCTGAATCCACAACATTAATGAAGAAACCTGAGACTGTGCTGTCCCATGAGATGGCCATGCTGGAAGGCTATGTTGTTATGGACGAAGGTGATGTGCGGCACAATGCCGGAAACTGGTTTTCCTTTCTGAAAGCATGTGAAGCGGGTGACCCTGCAACAGTTACCGTTGTTGCATTTACATTGGAAGAAAACAGGTATACCTATGTAAAATATGACCTGTCCTTTGATGGAAAAAACTATCAGGTTGAGTATGAGAATGACGGAAAGATAATGAAAGATTCTGCTTCTGAGCTTGTTTATTCTTCCGGCAAACTGGACGCGTCGGCTGAACCTTATCGTGCTTACGAACGTTACTGCCTGAATGACCTGATTCTTTACAACGACCTGATCGCTGAGCCGTCTTTTGAGGGTGTTAACGAGGTTCATCTGCATACCAAGGAGGGAGAACCGCCGCTGAAATCATATACCGGCGAGTCCCTTCAGCCTGTTTTGGAATTGTTGTGGGAAGCGGAGTATGTTCCTTCTGAACCCGAAAACTACGTATATGGTATGAAACTGCTGATGACAAACCGGGATGGAAAGGAACTTGTCATTGAACTGGATTTGAAGCAGGGTTATTACCGCTATGGAATGCAGAACTATTGCTACGGCGATGTGAGCAACATGCTTGCAGCATTGGGGCTGGAACAGTGGCCTGATTCTGTTTTGGAAGAATTTCATGAATTTTTGGATTGAGGATACAGTATGAGCAACGTGAATATGTGGGAAATTGAAAACAGCCTTTATTCCAATGGCTTTAAAGTGATCTGCGGCGTGGATGAAGCAGGCCGTGGCCCGCTGGCAGGTCCTGTGTGTGCGGCAGCGGTGATCCTGCCTGCCCATCTTGAAATTCCCGGCCTGACCGATTCCAAGAAACTGTCCGACAAGAAGCGCCGGGAACTGTTTCCTGTTATCAAAGAGCAGGCAATTGCCTACGGTATCGGCCTTGCCTCCCATGAGGAAATCGACGAGATCAACATTTTGCAGGCCACCTACCTTGCCATGGAGCGTGCGATGGCACAGCTTGCTGTCAAGCCGGATATTGTGCTGATTGATGGCAACCGGGCTAAGGATTTTGGCCTGCCGGTTCGTACGGTCGTCAAAGGTGACAGCCTCAGTATGAATATCGCAGCCGCGTCCATCCTGGCAAAGGTGACCCGTGATGACCTGATGCTGGAACTGGCGCAGCAGTATCCGCAGTACGGCTTTGAGATACATAAGGGCTATGGCACAAAGGCTCATTACGAAGCCCTGCGTACCCATGGCGCATCACCCATTCACCGCCAAAGCTTCCTGAAGAAATTCTATGGGGAAAAGTAATATTATTGGAGCCTGGGGTGAGGAGAGGGCTGCACAGTATCTCAAGAAGAATCACTACACGCTGGTTGCAGCGGGTTATTCCTGCAAATTTGGTGAGATTGATCTGATCGTCAGAGATCGGAAATACCTTGTCTTTGTGGAAGTGAAGCTGCGTAAGAGCGCAAAGTTTGCACAGGCACTGGAATATGTAGACCGCCGCAAACAGGACAGGATCCGCATGACAGCTTCCATGTATCTGTCGGAAAACCCAACAAAACTTCAACCACGCTTTGACGTGATCGAAATTTACGCCCCGCAGGGGACTTTGACGTTAGAACCTGAAATCTGTCATCTGGAGGATGCGTTCCAATGAATATACCTGTTTTTGACCTGCATTGTGATACCGTTACAAAATTACTTGGCCGTGATCTTTCCGCCAGCATATCTCTGCGCAGTAATCAGCTGCACATTGATCTGGAACGGATGAAGAGTTATCCCGGCTATGCCCAGTGCTTTGGATTCTGGTCCACTACCGGTCTGCCCTTACCGAAGGGATTGAAAGCCGAAGATATCTTTTGGCGTGAAGTCAGTGTGCTGCAGGATCAGATTGATAAGAACAGTGACTTGATCCGTCAGGCACGAAACGGTGAAGATTTGCGTAAAAATCTGGCGGGGGACTTTATCTCTGCAATTTTTACACTGGAGGGTCCGGCCTGTATCGGCTTTGACCCAGCAAAACTTGAAAAGCTCCATAAACTGGGTTTTCGGATCTCAACGCTGGGCTGGAATGAGAACAACAGCCTGACCGGATCGCATGTGACCGGCGGCGGCCTGACCAAGCGGGGCAGGGAATATGTGAAAGAATGCCAGCGTTTGGGTATTCTTGTGGATGTGAGCCATATCAGTGACGAAGGCTTCTGGCAGATCATTGAAATGACTGAGGCACCTGTGATTGCGACGCATTCCAACAGCCGTAAGGTTTGTGCTGACAGCCGCAATCTGACCGATGAAATGTTCCGCGCCATTTGTTCCACCGGCGGTGTGGCAGGTTTTAATATGTGCGCCGATTTTGTGGGCGCGAAGCCTACGCTGGATACTGCCTGTGACCATATTTTCCACTTCCTTGAACTGGATCCCGCAGGTACACATATTGCCATTGGCGGCGATCTTGATGGTATTTCTGAGATGCCGGAGGGATTCCACGGCGTTCAGGACTTTGGTAAGCTGGCAAAACGCCTGCTGGAACGCGGTCTGGATGAATTGACTTTAAAACAGATTTTCTGGAGCAATGCACTGGGAGTGATCGATAAGTGCTCTATGTAACCACCAGAGTCGGTCACGATGCCTATACAGCTTTCAGAGCGCTTTCAGAAAACCGTTGCCCGGAGGGTGGATTCTTCGTACCGATACAGTTTCCTTCTTTTGATCAAAAGCAGATTGAACAGCTGGCAGACAAATCATTTTCCCAGAACGTGTCGGAGGTTTTAAATCTCTTTTTCGGCACGCAGGTGAGCGGCCCGGATCTTGAATTGGGTATCGGCAGATATCCTGTGAAGCTGGTGGGCTTGAATGGAAAGATTACCGTGGCAAAAGCATGGCACAATCCTGTGTACCGCTTTGACCGGCTCGTATGCGGCGTTGAAAAAACAATCCGTCAATCTGATCAGACCAGCAAGACACCGTCTGACTGGCTAATGCTCGCCACACGAATCGGCGTACTCTTTGGCGTTTTCGGATTGATTTTAAAATGCGGCAATCTGCAAAAAGGGCAGAAGCTGGATATCGCTGTGCCCAGTGGTGATTTGTCAATGGTGATGGCTGCGTGGCATGCAAGAAGCATGGGACTCCCGGTTGGAACGATCGTGTGCTGTTGTAATGAGAACACATCACTGTGGAACTTGCTCCACAAAGGGGAGCTTCGAACTGATATGCTGGCTGTGCGGACGCATACGCCGGAGTGTGATTATACTGTCCCAGCAGATCTGGAAAGACTGGTTTTTGCAACGCTTGGACGCGAAGAAACGGAGCGCTTCTGTGGAACGAGCCGTATTGGCGGTACCTACTGTCTGGAACCGGAACAACGGGAATTGCTGCGGGATGGAATCCATGTCAGCGTTATCAGCAGCAAGCGAATGGCATCGACTATTCCGAATCTCTATAAGACCACCGGCTTTATTGCAGATCCCTATACCGCGCTTGCCTACAGTGGTTTGTCTGATTACCGGGCAGCAACCGGTGCGAGCAGTCAGGCCTTGATCGTAGCGGAGGAAAGTCCATTTTTCTCATTGGAATTTATTGCAGCGTGCATGAACCTCACGCCTGCGGAACTGAAAAAACAACTGGAATAAAGAAAGAGGGGAATACATGGCACTGTATGCAATCGGAGACCTCCACTTGTGTCTGGGTGCACCGAAGCCGATGGACATTTTCGGCGGAGCATGGACTGGCTATATGGAAAAACTCAGGCAGGGCATGAGTACCATCGGTTCTGATGATACAACCGTGCTTCTGGGAGATCTGAGCTGGGCGCTGGATCTGCAGTCTGCGCAGCCTGATTTTGCATGGATCAATGAAATTCCCGGCCGTAAGATCATTCTCAAAGGCAACCATGACTATTGGTGGAGCACAGCGTCGAAATTCTATAAATTCTGTAATGAGAACGGCTTCTCGGATATGCATATCCTGAACAATAATTTCTATGAATACGGTGACTGGGCGATCTGTGGAACCCGCGGATGGTTCTTTGAAGAAGAGCGTAGTGGTGCCCACGATGAAAAGGTGTTCCGCCGGGAGCTTTGCCGGCTGGAAAGTTCTTTGAAAGCGGCAGGTGACAGAAATAAAATGGTATTTCTGCACTATCCGCCCCGATACAAAGGGTATGAGTGCAGAGAGATCCTGGAACTTTTGAAAAAGTATGAAGTACGGAGCTGCTATTATGGACATCTTCATGGCGGAAGCCATAATCTTGCTATGCAGGGGCAGTGGGATGGGATCGAATTCCGCCTAGTGGCGGCGGATTACCTTGGATTCAGGCCTCAATTGGTAATTTTATAAAGTTTTTTCAAAAAAAGTGTGGACAAGCGTCACTTTCTTTGATAGAATGTTACGGCTTAATAAATATAAAATGGTTTCGCTATGTGAACCGCTTTTAGGAGGATAATTAACCATGAATGTTAAGAGCATTGAAAAGAACGGCAATCAGGCCACCATCGTTGTCGAGATCGACAAGGAACTGATGGAAAAGGGCGTTAACGCCGCTTACATGAAGGCCCGTAAGCAGATCATGATCCCTGGCTTCCGTAAGGGCAAGGCACCCCGTAAGATGATCGAGGCCATGTACGGCGCTCATGTTTTCTATGAAGATGGTCTGGAAGAAATCTTCCCTCAGGTCTACCAGTTTGCAGTTGTCGAGCAGGATGTGAAGGCTATTGGCCGTCCCAGCCTGACTGACATGGACATCAATGAAGAAAACATCGTTACCCTGACTCTGACCACCGAGGTCTACCCTGAGGTTACTCTGGGTCAGTACAAGGGCCTGGAGATTGAGCAGGCTCCTGTTGAGGTTACCGATGCACAGGTCGATGCTGAGCTGGACCGTATGGCTCAGAACGTTGCTTCCACCGAGGTCGTTGAGAAGGCTGCCGAGATGGGCGACACCGCAAACATCGACTTCGAAGGCTTTGACAATGGCGTTCCTTTCGATGGCGGCAAGGGTGACAATTTTGATCTGAAGCTGGGCAGCGGCCAGTTTGTTCCCGGTTTTGAAGAGCAGGTTGTCGGCATGACCGCAGGCGAGGAGAAGGACATCAACATCACCTTCCCCGAGAACTATACTCCCGAGCTGGCTGGCAAGCCCGTTGTCTTCCATGTCAAGCTGAACAAGGTCACTGTTACCACTGTTCCCGCTTTGGACGATGAGTTTGCAAAGGACGTTTCCGAGTTCGACACTCTGGAGGAACTGAAGGCAGATATCCGTGCAAAGGCTCTGGAGAATGCCCAGAAGCAGGCTGCTACCGCATTCGAGAATGCAGTTGTCGAGAAGGCTGCTGAGAACACCTCTGTTGAGATGCCCGCTGCTCTGATCGAGGCCGAGCTGGACAACCAGATGGAGCGCTTCGCATATCAGCTGCAGATGAGCGGCTACTCCATGGAAGCATATGCTCAGATGATGGGCGGCGATGTTTCCACCATGCGCAATGCATTCCGTCCTGCTGCCGAGAAGCAGGCTAAGATCAATGTCACTCTGGCAAAGATCGTTGAGGCCGAGGGCATTACCGTTTCCGAGGATGAGATCGCTGCCGAATACGAGGCTCTGGCCAAGCAGTATGAGCTGGAGACTGCAAAGGTCAAGGAGATGGTTCCCGTTGAGGAAGTCAAGGCTTCTCTGGAGAACCGCAAGGTCATCAAGACCATCGTTGACTCCGCTGTTGCAGTTGCTCCCAAGGCTGAGTAATTAAAACCATATACTCACGGCGAGGAATAACTTTCCTCTATAATGGTTAGAATGTTTTAACCCTTTAGTAACCCATTGAAAGGAGAACATCACCATGAGCTTTATTCCCTATGTTGTTGAGCAGACCAGCCGCGGCGAGCGCAGCTTTGATATTTTTTCCCGTCTGCTGAACGACCGCATTATTTTCCTGTCCGAGGAAGTCAATGATACGACTGCCAGCCTTGTCGTTGCACAGCTGTTGTATCTGGAGGCACAGGATCCGGATAAGGATATTCAGTTCTACATCAACAGCCCCGGCGGTTCCGTTACGGCTGGTATGGCGATATATGATACCATGCGCTATATCAAGTGCGACGTGGCCACCATCTGTGTGGGCATGGCTGCATCCATGGGTGCATTTCTGCTGAGTGCAGGCACCAAGGGTAAGCGTCTGGCGCTGCCCAATGCTGAAATCATGATCCACCAGCCCAGCGCCGGTACGCAGGGTCAGATTACCGATATGGCCATCCACATGAAGCGTCTGCAGACCATCAAGGAGCGGATGAACCGTATCATGGCTGAGAACACCGGCCGCAGTATCGAAGAAGTGACCGCCGCCTGCGAGCGCGATAACTTCATGACTGCGGAAGAAGCACTGGCTTTCGGCCTGGTCGACCGTGTTCTGGATCATCACTAATTCTTAGAAAGGCGGACGCTCGTTCATGGCTAGAAATACCGAGCAGATGATTCATTGTAATTTCTGTGGGAAACGGGAAAATCAGGTGCAAAGGCTGATTGCCGGTTCTGGCGTGTATATCTGCAGCGATTGTGTGCAGGCCTGCAGCGAATTGCTGCGTGACGAGATCGTCTACGATGAGTATGGCAATCTCCGTGCTCCGGAGACCTTACCCACACCCATGGAAATCAAGGCATTTATGGATCACTATATTGTGGGTCAGGAAGATGCCAAAATCGCGCTGGCTGTTGCAGTTTACAACCATTATAAGCGCATCTACTTCGGTGCAGATTCCGATGTAGAACTGCAAAAGAGCAATATCCTGCTCATTGGCCCTACGGGCTGCGGCAAGACCCTCTTTGCCCAGACGCTGGCCAAAATTTTGAATGTACCCTTTGCTATTGCCGATGCTACCACATTGACCGAAGCCGGTTATGTGGGTGACGACGTTGAGAACATTCTCCTTCGCCTGCTTCAGGCAGCGGATTTCGATGTGGCACTGGCAGAGCGTGGTATTATCTACATTGATGAGATGGATAAGATCGCCCGCAAGAGCGAAAACACTTCTATCACCCGCGATGTTTCCGGTGAAGGTGTTCAGCAGGCACTGCTGAAGATTCTGGAGGGCACGGTTGCCAGCGTACCGCCTCAGGGCGGACGCAAGCATCCCCAGCAGGAAATGATTCAGGTGGATACCACCAATATCCTCTTTATCTGCGGCGGTGCTTTTGACGGCTTGGATAAGGTTGTTGAAAAGCGCACTGATAAAGCTCCCATGGGTTTTGATGCACCTGTTCGCAGCAAGCAGAACCGGGATGTGGGTGAACTCCTTGCAAAGGTCGAACCGGATGACCTGGTCAAGTTTGGCATTATTCCCGAACTGGTTGGCCGTATGCCGGTGATCACCTGTCTGCAGAGTTTGACGAAAGATGATCTGATCCGCATCCTGATAGAGCCGAAGAACGCCCTTGCAAAGCAGTATCAGAAACTGCTGAGCCTGGATAATGTGGATCTGGAGATTCGCAAGGATGCTCTGGATAGCATTGCACAGAAGGCTGTTGAGCGAAAGATCGGCGCAAGAGGCCTGCGTTCCATCATGGAGTCGATCATGATGAAGATCATGTACCGCATTCCGTCGGATCTATCTATCCGCAAGGTCATCATTACACCTGAAAGTGTCAATGGCGCGGAGCCTGAGATCATCCGTGATACCACGCGCCCCAGAGAAAAACTGGGTTCCAAGCGATAACTATGCGAAAGGGGGTAGAATGACTACCCCCTTTTTTCTAACGAAGGAGGGAGAAACCCTTGTCAGAACATCTTATTTCCGGGAAACTCCCGGTGCTGGCTCTGCGCGGGCTGGCTGTATTTCCTGATCAGACCATCCACTTTGATGTAGGCCGGCCAAAGTCGGTCAAAGCTCTTGAAGATGCAATGAAACACGACCAGAATATCATGCTGATTCCGCAGCGTGATATTGTGGATAACGACCCTTCTCTGGAAGGACTGTATACCATTGGTACGGTTGCCAAGGTAAAGCAGGTGCTTCATGCCCAGGGAGAGAATCTACGTGTACTGGTCACCGGCATCTGCCGTGCCCGTATTCAGGAGTTGACACAGACTGAACCGTTTCTTGCAGGTCTGATTCAGTCCGTACCCGAAACGGAAATTATGGATTCTACCCGTGCCCATGCCTTGCGCCGTGAGGCAAACAACCTGTATGCAGTTTACTGTGAGCTTCTGGAGCATCCTGCGCAGACGGTGCAGCTGCGAATGCTGGCAACCGAAAATTCTGGTTTTATTGCGGACTCTATTGCACAGAATTCCGGTATTGACTATCCCGATAAGGTCAAAATGCTCGCCCAGCTCAATCCCGTGAAGCGACTTGAAATGGCTGTGAAACTGCTGCGGCATGAAGTGGAAATGCTGCGGCTGGAAACGGAGATTCAGGAAAAGACCAAGGCGAACATCGACCAGAATCAGAAAGACTATTACCTACGCGAGCAGATCCGCGTCCTTCGTGACGAACTGGGAGAAGGGGACGACGAGTCTGAATTTGCTACCTATGAAAAGAAAGTACGGAAGCTGAACCTGCCGGAGGAGTCTGAGCAGAAGCTTCTGAAAGATTTGAACCGTTTGAAGAAGCAGCCTTTCGGCTCTTCGGAGGCTGCCGTCCTGCGTAATTATCTGGACACCGTTCTTGAACTTCCATGGAATGTGCGCACTAAAGAGCGCATCGATATTGCTGCCGCACGCAAGATTCTGGAAGCAGACCATTTTGGACTTGAAAAGGTCAAGCAGCGCATTCTGGAAACGCTGGCAGTTCGGAAAATGGCACCGGAAATGCCGCCCCAGATCATCTGTTTGGTTGGCCCTCCCGGTGTTGGCAAAACTTCCATTGCGTATTCTATTGCCCACAGCCTGAACCGCAAAATGGCAAGAATTGCCCTTGGCGGTGTTCGGGATGAGGCTGAGATTCGCGGCCACCGCAAGACCTATGTCGGCGCTATGCCCGGCCGTATTTTGCAGGCATTGATTCAGGCGGGCAGTTCCAATCCGCTGCTGTTGCTTGATGAGATCGACAAGATGGGTTCTGATCACCGCGGTGACCCTGCAGCTGCCCTTTTGGAAGTTCTGGATGCAGAGCAGAACAAAACCTACCGCGACCACTATCTTGAGATTCCCTACGATCTGTCCGATGTGATGTTCATCACCACAGCCAATACATTGGATACTGTACCCCGTCCGTTGCTGGACCGTATGGAGATCATCGAACTCAATTCCTACACCGATGAAGAGAAGCTGATGATTGCCAGGAACCATCTGCTGCCCAAGCAGATGAAAAAGCACGGCATCAAAAAGACCCAGCTTCGCGTTACAGATGATGCCATCCGTGAGATCATCTCCTGCTATACCCGCGAGTCCGGTGTCCGCAAGCTGGAGCGCCGCTTTGCGGAGATCTGCAGAAAGACCGCTATGGCAATTCTGGAACAGGAAGCACCCAAGCGTATCACCGTGACGGGTTCCAATCTGGAAACCTATCTCGGTATTCGAAAATATCTGCCTGACCGACTGCCGGGCAGTGATCAGGTTGGTCTGGTGACGGGGCTTGCATGGACTTCCGTTGGTGGTGAAACACTGGAAGTAGAAGTCAATGTAATGGACGGTTCCGGCAAGCTGGAACTGACCGGCAATCTGGGTGATGTCATGAAAGAATCTGCACATGCAGCCCTCAGCTATATCCGCGCCAATGCACTGAAATTGGGTATTCCTGTTGACTTTTATAAAACAAAGGATATCCACGTCCACTTCCCCGAGGGCGCGGTGCCCAAGGACGGCCCTTCTGCCGGTGTGACAGTCTGCACGGCTCTGGTCTCTGCGTTGACAGGTGTGACCGTTCGCCGTGATGTTGCCATGACCGGCGAGATCTCCCTCCGTGGCCGTGTGATGGCCATTGGCGGCCTGAAAGAAAAGACTATGGCTGCACTCCGCCACGGTATTTCCACAGTCATCATCCCCAAGGACAACGAACGGGATCTGGAGGAAATCGATCAGACCGTGCGAAAGGCACTGAATTTTGTAGTGGCATCTCACATTGATACCGTTTTAGAAACGGCGTTGAACCACAAGCCTGAGATCGATGCAACGATTCTGTCTGACATTCCCAATGACGTAAAGAACAAATCCAGAAAGCCGTCCATCCGCCAGTAAAGAGGTAGAAAGATGAATTTCCAGAAAGTAGAATTTTTGATTTCCGCGGCTGCGCCTAAGGACTTTCCGAAAACCAGACTGCCCGAGATCGCATTTGCCGGAAAGTCCAATGTTGGCAAGTCTTCGGTCATCAACCGCATCCTGCAGCGGAAGAATTTCGCCCGTGTCGGTGATAAACCCGGTAAGACCATCCATGTCAACTATTTCACCGTTGATAACCAGTGCTATTTTGTTGACCTGCCTGGTTACGGCTTCGCAAAGGTCTCCCAGAAGGAGAAAGAGCGTTGGGGCAAGCTGATGGAGGACTATTTTGCGGCGGGTCGCATAGATCTGGGCGTGCTGATTGTGGACTACCGCCACCCACCTACGAATAACGACATCACCATGGCGCGCTGGTTCCTCGACAGCGGCTGTCCTTTTGTGGTGATTGCCAATAAGATGGACAAGCTGAAAAAGAGCGAGTTGATCCCGAATCTGGAGACCATCCGCAGCGATCTGGAGCTGCCGGAAGATTGCCCCGTTATTCCGTTCTCTGCGGAAAAGGGCAACGGCCGCGATGATTTGATTCGCCTGATTCTGGATGCAGTGGCTGCGAAAAAGTAAATTGTAAAGGGGCTGTTGTTTTTTGCAACAGTCCCTAAAAATATGGGAGTGGCTGCATGTAGCGGAGATAGGCAGGTAACATCCGCCGCGATTACCACCAAAGTTCCGGTTTAAACAACGTCATTGCGAGAAGGCACCAATCAGAATCGACGTGCAATCCGTAGCCTAAAATCTTTTAATTTTGGATGTACTTCCGGCAAAATAGAATAGCTGGGAGAACGGATTGCCACACCAGTGTGCGCACTGGTTCGCAATGACAGATTTTCGACATCAGCAGAACAACCGCATACAAATACATTGGATTTTTGGAAGCATAAACGAACAGGATGCCGAAATCGGCACCCTGTTTTATCAGTTTTCAATTTTTGTATAAGTAACTGTACCATCAACTGCCACCAACTTACCATCTTCGAGTTTTGCCCCGACTGTAGGTGCATTGCTGGCACTAATATTGATAACTTGGCCTTTAATTTCCCAAGTGATGGGATAGTAACTGCCGCCAGTCATTGAAGAGTTTGTACCTTTTCCAGTACCGCCCTCATACAATTCCATGTGCGTCACACCATTGATGGGGCCTTGCTCTCCAGAAGTTCTCCATTCCCATGTTCCAATAACTTGTTCTTCAGTCAAGTCATTGTTCTGGGTGATTGTTTTGATGGGTGCTTCGGTTGTTATGGTGGTATCATTCTCACTACCGCAAGCACACAGGGACAGGCACACCGCAAGTGTCAGGAGCAGGGAAATTGCTTTTTTCATGATCAGTTCCTTCTTTCTGTAAAATAAAAAAGTGCGCCAACCGAAGCTGACGCACTCAAAAACGCAACTCCGATTGTCGCCAAACAAACCAAATCAGAAGCCGAACAATTACAGCATTGCCCTAAGACCCCAACCTGTGGAATTGCATTTTTAGCAAATTCAAAGGTTGAAGTCAAAAGGGTATACTACCCCTATGGGCAAAACTGTGTGTTCGTCAATATTTGGTTTGTTTGGCAAAATAACTGTATCACATTCGTCCAGTAAAATCAATAGAATTTGGTCACATCCGCCTGCTTGTATTACTTTGGATATATGCTGCCAGCAGAAAATCACGAGAATGCAACGCAAAAAATAAGGGCTTCGGATTTCCGAAACCCTAAATTTTTACTTTTCTTCGTAGGTGAGAATTTCCTTTGCGATATAAACAGGTCGGTTTTTGCTCTGTTCGAAGGTTCGGCCCACATATTCACCGATGATGCCGATGCAGAACAGCTGCATGCTGCCCAGCAGTAGAATCAGCACAATAATGGTGGCATAGCCGGGAATATCAATACCCCAGAAAAGTTTTTCACATACAACCCAGACCAGATATAATGCTGCAGATATAGCGGTAAAACTGCCAATGTAGATGGAAAAACGCAGAGGGGCGGTGGAAAAACCGATAATGCCTTCGATGGCATAGTTCAGCAGCTTCCAGAAATTCCACTTTGTGGCACCTGCATGACGTTCGCAGGCGGTATAGGGAATGAACTCTGTTTCATAGCCGACCCATGCAAAAATACCCTTCGAAAACCGGTGGTACTCTACCATTTGCAGCAGACTGTCCCGCACACTGCGGCGAAAAGTGCGAAAATCGCTGGCATCGGGCTGCAAGGTCACTTTGGATAGCTTGTTTATGATTGCATAAAAGCGCCTTTTGAAAAATGATAATACTTTTCCGTCACCACGGCGATCCTGATAGGCTGCGACCACATCCAGTTCCGGCTTCTCATCAAGAATCTGAACCATATTCCGCACGATCTCAGGACGTTGCTGTAAATCTGCATCAATCAGACTGATGTATTCACCGTTTGCCTGCTGCAAGCCTGCGTACAGTCCGGCCTCTTTGCCGAAATTGCGGGAAAAAGAGACAACTTTCACGGGGCACCGCTGCTGTTTAAATATTTTCTTTAGATTATGCAGCGTTGCATCGCGGCTTCCGTCATCCACAAATATGATTTCGTAATCATAACCGCAGCCGTTGAAAGCAGCAATAACAGCCTCCTGAAAAGCCTGCACATTCTCTGCCTCATTGTAGCAGGGAACGACCAGAGAAAGTTTCATAAATCTCACACTCATTTTCAATATTGTGATTCAAATTTCAGTTTATCGTTCCGTTCCGATTATGAATGTAGGGGCGGCTATCAGCCGCCCGGCGGCAAAATGTTTCGTGCTCGCATTGATATTCGGCAAATTCGCAACATTGTGCCGCTCAAAAAACATGTCATTGCGAGGAGCGCGAAGCGCGACGTGGCAATCTCCTGCTTCTATGCATCGATAAGCAGTGCACAAACAAACATTGTACTGGGAGATTCCCACGTCGGCCTTTCAGGCCTCCTCGGAATGACAGTGGTTTTCGATACATAGGCGCAACCATCCAACAGCGCGATAAACATCGATTTGACTATCTGTATTCATACATTATACGCAAACTTTTATAGGCCGTCAACACGAAATTTCGGTTGACAGAATGGTGAAAGTGTGATAGTTTATCGGTAATAAAGTGTAGAAGGGGAGTTTCGGCTCCGCAAATTGCTTCAGAGAACTGCCGGATGGTGCAAGGCAGCAGCAGTTGGCGCCGATTGTCGCCCCGGAGCTCATTTCCTGAAACGCAAGTAGGGAAGTGCGGGTCTGCCCGTTACAGCAGTTTGAGTGCCCGTCTTTACGGGAAGTCAGGTGGTACCGCGGAAGTTTTCGCCCTGAGGTCAGTATGGCTTCGGGGATTTTTTATTTCCGTCCTGATGAAAAAATACTCAATAAAAGGAGAAATCGAAATGGCAAGAGAACTGCCGAAGGTATACGAGCCCCAGCAGGTGGAAACTCGTATCTATGACATGTGGCAGGAAGGTGGCTACTTCCATGCTAACGTCAACGAAAACAAAAAGCCCTATACCATCGTGATGCCCCCTCCCAATGTTACCGGTCAGCTCCACATGGGTCACGCTGTTGACAATACCATGCAGGACATCCTGATCCGTACCAAGCGTATGCAGGGCTTTGAGACCTTGTGGCTGCCCGGCACAGACCATGCATCCATCGCAACGGAAGCAAAGGTTGTGGAAGCAATGCGCAAGGAGGGGCTGACCAAGGAGATGGTCGGCCGGGACGGCTTCCTGGAGCGTGCATGGGAATGGAAGAATACCTATGGCAACCGCATTGTCCAGCAGCTGAAGAAGCTGGGCTCTTCCTGTGACTGGGAGCGCGAGCGCTTTACCATGGACGAAGGTTGCTCCGATGCTGTCAAGGAAGTGTTCATCCGCCTGTACAAGGAAGGCAATATCTACCGCGGCAACCGTATGGTCAACTGGTGTCCCAAGTGTAATACTTCCATCTCCGATGCTGAGGTTGAGCATGAGGAGCAGGCCGGCAATTTCTGGCATCTGCTGTATCCCGTCAAGGAAACTGGCGAAATGCTGGAGTTGGCAACTACCCGCCCCGAGACCATGCTGGGTGATACTGCCGTTGCCATCAATGCAGAGGATCCCCGTTATGCACATCTGCATGGCTGCCATGTGATCCTGCCCCTGCTGAATAAGGAGATCCCTATTGTCTGCGATGAGCATGCCGACATGACCAAGGGTACCGGTGTGGTTAAGATCACCCCTGCCCACGACCCCAATGACTATGAGGTCGGCCAGCGCCACAACCTGCCCAGCGTCCGTGTGTTTACCTATGACGGTTTCATGACCGGTGCAGAAGACAAGGCTGCCTGTGACGAACTGTTTGCCAGCGGCCGTGCCACTGTCGGTGAGCCTGAAGTGCTGGACTGCGGCAAGTATGCCGGCATGACCACCGCACAGGCCAGAAAGGCCATTGTGGCTGACCTGCAGGAGCTGGGGCTGCTGAAGGAGATTGAACCTCTGACCCATGAGGTCGGTACCTGCTACCGCTGTCACAACACCATCGAACCCATGATCTCCAAGCAGTGGTTCGTAAAGATGGAGCCTCTGGCAGGCCCCGCAGTGGAGAGCGTTGAAAAGGGTGAGATCAAGTTTGTTCCCGAGCGTTTCACCAAGAACTATATCAACTGGATGAAGGGTAGCCGTGACTGGTGCATTTCCCGCCAGCTGTGGTGGGGTCATCAGATCCCCGCATGGTACTGCGATGACTGCGGCGAGATGATCGTTGCAAAGGAAGCACCTGCAGTCTGCCCCAAGTGCGGCAAGTCCCACCTGACACAGGATCCCGATACCCTGGACACCTGGTTCTCTTCTGCCCTGTGGCCTTTCAGCACCCTCGGCTGGCCCGATGAGGACAGCGAGGATCTGAAATACTTCTATCCCACCAATACGCTGGTTACCGGTTATGACATCATCGGTTTCTGGGTCAGCCGTATGATTTTCTCCGGTCTGGCCTATACCGGCAAGGCACCTTTTGGTACCGTCTGCATCCATGGCATCGTCCGCGACAGCCAGGGCCGCAAGATGTCCAAGAGCCTCGGCAACGGCATCGATCCTCTGGTGGTTATTGAGGAATTCGGCGCGGATGCTCTGCGCTTCATGCTGGTGGACGGTTCCACCCCCGGTAACGATATGCGCTACTCCGAGGAAAAGGTCAAGGCCGCCCGTAACTTCGCCAACAAGCTGTGGAACGCTTCCCGTTACGTTCTGATGAGCCTGCCCGAGGGCAGCAGGAATGAACTGCCCGACCTGTCCAGGCTGGAAATTGCAGATAAATGGGTTCTGTGCAAGCTAAATGCTCTGATTGCAGAAGTGACCGAGAATCTGGAAAAGTACGAAATGGGCATGGCTGTCCACAAGGTCTATGACTATATCTGGGACACCTACTGCGACTGGTATATCGAGCTGACCAAGGCAAGGCTGTATGCCGAAGAACCCGAGCGCAAGGACACTGCCCTGAAGGTGCTGGTTTATGTTCTGGATCAGGTGCTGCGCCTGCTCCATCCCTTTATGCCCTTCATCACGGAGGAGATCTGGCAGTCCATTCCCCATGAGGGCGAGTCCCTGATGCTGGCTGATTGGCCTGTTTACAAGGAAGAACTGAACTTCAAAGCTGAGAAGGACATGATGGAGTCTGTCATGGATGCCATTCGTGCCATCCGCAACCGCCGTGCTGAAATGAATGTTCCTCCTTCCAAGAAGGCTGCGCTTTTTGTACTTTCCGCAAATCCTCAGATATTCTCAGAGGGAGAGGGCTTCCTGCAGCGTCTGGCCTATGCAGATGAGGTAACACTGCTGCGTACAGAGCCTGAGAATCTGGACGGCATGGTGACCATTACCACAGCTGATGCTAAGCTCTATATCCCCATGGGCCAGCTGGTGGATGTTGCCAAGGAGCTGGATCGTATCGGCAAGGAGCTGGAAAAGAACAAGAAATTCCTGGCATCTCTGGAAGCTAAGCTGTCCAATGAGAAATTCGTTGGCCGGGCTCCTGAGGCTGTTGTCAATGCAGAGCGTGAAAAGGCTGCAAAGACCCGCGATCTGATCGCAAGTCTGGAACAGAGTTTCGCTGCGATGCAGAAGCTGGGCTGATATAGACGATTTGATCAAATAACATTTGCGGTGTAAACCCTTTGGTTTGCACCGCATTCTTTTTTTCTGCCCCCGATTCCGACGGGAAATGAACTGACTATGGTTTATACTGTTAGCATAAAAATAACAAGGAGGAAGAAATATGCAGTTTACAAGCTTTCTGGAAAGTGGAAGATTAACCGTGGTTTTAACAGGGGAGATCGATCACCACTGCGCCAAAGGTTACATACAGGCCATTGCAGCCAAGATTGAAGCCTATACACCGGATACCTGTATTCTTGATTTTTCCGAGGTGTCTTTCGTAGATTCCTCTGGCATAGCTGTTGTCATCAATGCACTGCGTTGCATGACACAGATTGAAGGCAGACTGGTACTTGCAGGTATTGGAAATCAACCCATGCGCGTATTTCGTGCATCAGGGATAGACAAACTGGTTGAAATCAAGGAGGCTGTGTCATGAAGTTCGAAAATTATATGATTCTGGAGTTTCCAAGTAAGTCTGTTAATGAGTCCTTTGCCCGCAGTGCGGTGGCTTGTTTTGCGGCGCAGCTTGATCCGACATTGGAGGAATTGGGAGATATCCGTACTGCGGTATCAGAAGCAGTGACAAACTGTATCGTCCATGCATATCCCGACGGCTTTGGAATGATCACCCTGCGCTGCCGTATTCTGAAGGATAATATTCTGGATATTGTCATTAAGGATAGAGGGATTGGAATTCCGGATCTGGAACAAGCCCGCCGTCCCACCTTCACCACAGGTGGGGCAGACCGCAGCGGTATGGGCTTTACAATCATGGAAAGCTTTATGACCAGCTTTGAGGTCACATCCAGTCCCGGAAAGGGCACCAGTGTCCATATGCGGCGTAAAATCAAACAGCGCCAATGAGCCGTACTGAAGAGCTGATCCGTCAGGCGCAGGCAGGGGATAGAGATGCATCCGAAGCGCTGGTTACGGAGAATTCGGGATTGATCTGGTCAGTGGCGCGTCGCTTCATGGGACGTGGTACGGAATCTGATGATCTGTACCAGCTTGGTTGTCTGGGCTTTCTGAAAGCGGTGGAGGGATTTGATCTGGAGTATGGTACCCAGTTTTCCACCTATGCAGTTCCCAAAATTGCTGGAGAAATCCGGCGCTTTCTGCGCGATGACGGCGCTGTAAAGGTTTCGCGCAGCCTGAAAGAACAGGCAATGACCATTAAAGTTGCCCGTAATCATCTTGCAACAGTTTTTGGACGCGAACCAACATTGCAGGAGATATCCCGCCAGACGGGTTTTACACCGGAAGAAATTGCCCTTGCAGAAAATGCCACTGCCGCTACAGAATCCATCCAGCGTGAATGCGGAGAAGAGGGGTTTTCTCTGGAGGATGTACTGACCGATACAGAATCTGAGGAAAGAATGCTGGAGCGGATTGCATTGACGCAGGCAATTTCAAAACTTCCTGAACGGGAAGCGATGGTCATAAAGCTCCGCTATTTTCATGCCTTGACGCAGGAGCGTGTTGCAAGAGTTATGGATGTCAGCCAGGTTCAGGTATCGAGAATAGAGAAAAAAGCATTGGGACATTTACGGGAACTTCTGACTTGATGTTTTCGAGAAAATGCGCTAAAATAGGAGCATCTTATTTTGGATAGGTGCAACTATGACCGAAACTTTTGAAACCAGATTTCTGAGTGCGCGCAGAAAGTATATTGCCGCTCAGTTTTCAAACTTGAATAATATGCAGCAGGAGGCCGTCTTGACTACAGACGGTCCTCTTCTGCTGCTTGCAGGTGCGGGAAGCGGTAAGACGACTGTTCTGATCAACCGGATTGCAAACCTGATGAAGTACGGCTCAGCTTCCGACAGCTACGAGATTCCGGACACTGTAACACAGGAGGACGTGGAATTTCTGGAATCCCTTGGTGATGCCGCCACGGAATTTGAGCAGCACCGTGCAGACTGGCTTTGTGCTTTACACCCTGCGGCACCGTGGAGCATTATTGCCATTACCTTTACCAATAAAGCAGCCAATGAATTGAAGGAGCGACTTTCAACCTTGTTGGGACAGCAGGCACAGGATATCTGGGCTATGACCTTTCACTCCGCCTGCTGCCGCATCCTGCGGCGCGATATTGAGCGCTTGGGCTATGACCGCAGTTTTACAATTTACGATTCCTCCGATTCTGAGCGGGTCATGAAGGACATTATTAAGGATATGGGTCTGGACGACAAGACATTTCCTGCTAAAGTTGTTCTTGCTGCTATCAGCAAAGAAAAGGATAATCTGACAACGCCGGATGACCTTCTGAAGCGGGCAGAGCAGGCCAATGACCTGCGGCTGCTGCATATTGCCAGAGCTTACCAGAAGTATCAGACCCGCCTGAAAGAAAACAATGCGTTGGACTTTGATGACATTATCTGCGTGACGGTGCGGCTCTTGCAGGAACATGATGATGTGCGTACCTATTATCAAAAAAAATTCCGCTATGTTCTGGTGGATGAGTATCAGGATACCAACCATGTGCAGTATCTGCTGACCAGCCTGCTTGCCGGCGGACATGAAAATATCTGCGTTGTTGGTGACGATGATCAGAGTATTTACCGCTTCCGCGGCGCAACGATTGAGAATATACTCAGCTTTGAACAGCAGTACCGCGGTGCGCGTGTGATCCGCCTGGAGCAGAACTACCGTTCTACACAAGCTATTTTGAATGCAGCAAATGCGGTAATTGCCCATAATCTGGGCAGAAAGGGTAAACGGCTCTGGACAGCCAACGGCTGCGGTGAGCCAATTACAGTTTATGAAGCTTCTGACGAAGGTGCTGAGGCGAACTACGTTGCAAACCGCATCATTACCAGCTCGAAAGGTAAGAACTTCAAAGACTACGCGGTACTTTACCGTACCAATGCCCAGTCTAATGCATTGGAATTTGCGTTCAAGCGTAACGGCATTCCTTACCGCGTGATTGGTGGTATGCGTTTCTTTGACCGTGCGGAAGTTAAGGATATGCTTTCATATCTTTGTGTGATCAATAACCGCGCAGATGATTTGCGTCTGAAGCGGATCATCAACAATCCCCCGCGGGGCATCGGTGCAAAGACTGTGGAGACTGCGGAGCGTCTGTCGCAGGCGGAAGGGAAGCCTCTTTACGGTGTCGTTTCCGATCCCTATTCCTATGGCCCTCTTGAGAAATCTGCAATGAAGCTGCTGCACTTTACCTCAATTATTGAGGGTCTGGCGGAACTTCTGGATACCGGTATTACGCTGCCTGAATTTTACGATGAACTGCTGCAGCGCAGTGGTTACACTGCAATGCTGGAAAGCAAACCTACGGAAGAAAACAAGACCCGTCTTGAAAACGTCAGAGAATTAAAATCCAGCATCAATTCCTATGTTGAAAACGCAGAATTGCCGACACTTGCAGGATTTTTGGAGGAAATCGCCCTTTATACCGATTTGGAAGAGTATGATGATGCCGACGATGCAGCGGTCATGATGACGATGCACTCTGCAAAAGGTCTGGAATTTCCGCATGTATTCCTTGTGGGATTTGAAGATGGATTATTCCCCGGTATGCGCGCCATTGGTGACCGGGAGGAAATGGAAGAAGAAAGGCGGCTTTGCTATGTGGCGATCACCCGTGCAAAGCAGACACTGACCATCAGCCATGCTAAACAGCGTATGCTATACGGCCGAACCAGTGCTGCGCTGAAGTCCCGTTTCCTGAGCGAGATTCCAGAGGAATGCGTCATACATAAGGGTGGTACAAAGATCAGAGCAGACCAATATTCCTATGGCTTCGGCAGCTATGGGTCTTCCTACGGAGCTTATCCGCAATATCAAAGAAAACAGGAAACGCCCCGCTATACCATTGCTTCCGACCGTTCCGATCAGACGCAGAAGGCAGCCTATCTGGATCTGAGCAAAGGTGATATGGTCATGCATGCAGCCTTTGGCCGGGGATTGGTGCTGTCTGTTATGAAGATGGGTGGCGATGCTTTGCTTGAAATCGCTTTTGATGACATCGGTACAAAAAAGCTTATGGCAAAAACAGCATCTGTTCATATGAAAAAGCTGTAATATCCTGTTTGCAGGTGCATATGCTCCACAGGGGGGATGTGTATGCGCTGGTGGATTCGCAGATGGCTGCAGCGGTTATTACTGCTGCTTCTGATCATACTTGTACTGTTTTTTGCACTGCGCAATAAGTACCGTCTGGTAATTGAAGACCTTGCACAGACTCAGGTGAAAAATACAACATCCGACCTGACCAATGATGCAATTGCGAAGCAAATAGCAGTTGGTGATATCCAGTATGACCGTATTGTCTTTTTTGAAAAGGACCTGGATGGACGCATCACGGCACTAAAGACCAATATGAGCGAAGTGAACCGCCTGAAGACTGATATTTTGAATATCATCAATGATGAGATTCTGTCATTGGATCATTCTGATATTGGCATTCCCCTGGGAAGCCTGTTTTTACCGGAATTGCTCTCCGGTAAAGGACCGGCAATTCCGGTTCATATCCTGTCCATCCGCAACAGCGATGCCAATTTTGTCAGCCATTTTTCGCAGGCTGGTATCAACCAGACGATGCACCGGCTGAACATGGAGGTCAGTATCGATGTGGCCGTGCTGGTGTTGGGACAGACCAGCAGCTTTACCATGACCAGTGAAGTGGTTGTGGCGGAAACCGTTATTGTGGGTGATGTACCCCAGACATTTTTACAAACCGGAGGATAACATGGACGCAAGAGAAAGAGTTGCAGAGCTGACAAAGCTCCTGACCGAAGCGAACTACCGTTACTATGTGCTGGATGATCCGACCATGCCTGATTTTGAATATGACCATCTGCTGCGGGAACTGGAAGATCTGGAAAAGGCAAATCCGGAATTGCTTATGCCTGACTCACCTACGCAACGGGTCGGTGGCGCTGCAATCAGCGCGTTCGAGAAGTACACCCATCCAGTGCCATTGATGAGCCTGCAGGATGTGTTTTCTCTAGATGAATTAAACGAATTTCTGGAGAAGATCCTTCTTGCAGAGGCTGAAACGGAGTTCTCCGTCGAACCAAAAATCGATGGATTATCCGTTGCGCTGGAATATGTGGATGGTCAGTTTGTTCGCGGAGCTACCCGCGGTGATGGCAGCATCGGTGAGGATGTGACCGAAAACCTAAAAACCATCCGATCCATTCCCATGCGCATCGAAAACGCTCCACCACGTTTGATCGTGCGCGGTGAAGTATATATGCCGAAGAAGAGCTTTGAAAGGCTCAATGCTCGACAGGAGAAAGAGGGAAAACCCCTGTTTGCAAACCCCAGAAATGCTGCTGCAGGCTCTTTGCGGCAGTTGGATCCGAAGATCTGTGCCCAGCGCGGTCTGGATATTTTTATTTTTAACATCCAGCTTTGCGATGGTGTGACCTTTGCAAGCCATACTGATACACTGGAATATCTGAAGAGCCTGCGTTTGAAAGTAATTCCTTACAAAAAGCTGCATTCCGTGCAGGAAATTGATGATAATGTTCTTTCCATCAATGAAAACCGTGGCGGCCTTCCTTGTGACATTGATGGAGCGGTCATTAAAGTCAATGATCTTGCGCAGCGTGAGCGCCTGGGTGCAACAGCCAAATTCCCGCGGTGGGCTGCAGCGTACAAATACCCACCGGAGATCAAGGAAACAGTCGTGGAGGATATTATCATCCAGGTTGGAAGAACCGGTGTTCTGACACCCAAAGCAGTGGTGCATCCAGTGCGCCTTGCCGGTACGACGGTTACAAATGCAACGCTCCACAATCAGGATTTTATCACCGAGCGGGATATCCGCATCGGTGACACAGTTCATATTCGAAAAGCAGGTGAGATCATTCCTGAAATTCTGGATGTGGTAAAGGAAAAGAGGCCTGTGGATGCAGTCCCTTACAGGCTTCCTTGCAGATGCCCTGTGTGCGGCGCAATGGTGGAGCGGGATGAAGACGGTGTATTTATGCGCTGCACTGGCGCTGCCTGCGGCGCACAGCTTAGCCGCAATATTGCACACTTCGTCAGCCGGGATGCTATGGATATCGAGGGTCTTGGCGGTGCCATTGTAGATGCACTGATCGAGAAGGGACTGGTAAAAACACCTGCAGATATTTATTATCTGGAACTCAATGATGTAAAAAGCCTTTGGAAATCCGGTTCCACCGCGGCAAAAAAACTGCTTGCTGCCATTGAAAACAGCAAGCAGCAGGATCTAAGCCGCTTGATCTATGCCCTTGGTATTCGTCAGGTCGGTGCAAAAGCCGGAAAAGTGCTGGCAAGTTCTTTTGGAAATCTGGATGCGCTGATGAATGCATCTCTGGAAGAACTGACCGCTGTACCGGATGTGGGTGAAATCACAGCGAAAAATATTGCTGACTGGTTTGCACAGCAGCAAGCAAAGGAAATGGTGGAACGCCTGCGTCAGGCCGGTGTAAATTTTGAATGCAAGCGTATTGTTTCTGACACACGATTTGCGGGAAAAATCTTTGTTCTCACAGGTGCATTGAGTAAATTCACCCGGGAGGAGGCTACCGAAAAAATCGAATTGTACGGTGGTAAGGCCTCCGGTTCCGTGTCAAAAAAGACAAGTTTTGTAGTGGTTGGTGAGAACGCTGGTTCGAAAGAGAGAAAGGCGAGGGAACTTGGAATACCGATTTTGTCTGAAGATCAATTCCTTGAAATGATCCAATAAGAAAACGGGAAACGGCACGCATGCCGTTTCCCGTTTTTTATGGTTGGTTCGCTTCTGGTATGTCCTCTTTAGAGGGGATTGCAGTTGCAAAGTAAATGATATCACTGATCCAGCGTTCACCGTATTTGAGAGGATTCAGCGCTTTTCCGCCCATAGCGACAGTTCCGGTTTGACCGCCATCGAGCGTATATGCTTTTCGGCAATTCAATTTTTCAATATGATCGGTAAACTCGTGAATATTTGGGCTGTTCCAATGGCCGTCTTTTCCGTTAGCAAGAACAATGATGTAATGCAGGTCATCTTTCTGGCACAGAGCCGCACGAGGATATCCGTCGTATATCTCGCCAAGATAATACCTGTCAGGCTCACAGCGCGCACCATCCTCGACGAGAATCGGTCCGAAGGCAATGCTGAAATCGATGTTATGTTCATCCACGAATGCCTGGGCCTCCTCCATACCGGTCAGCTCGCCTGCCGGAACGAGAATCAGATTACCGCTTGTATCAATGAAACAGGTATCGACCAGCTCGGCAAAATTGGTGCGTTTCACTTCTCCCTGATAAACAATAATGCCGTGATTTCTTCCTCTGTAGAAATCGGCACTTGCAGCTAAAACAGCATTTGCCATATTACCCATTCGGGAAACGGGATGCGCATAGCTGGAATCATACTCATTGCCTGCCAGATATCTGCGGAACTGTGATGGATGCGAGATCTTGATTTCGGAGAAAGTGTAAACATAATCATCCAGAACCTGCTGCCATGTAATTGCAAAAATGGATTCATCAAGATAATAGGTAACAGTGGAATGGGGATAAATTTCCGTCTGCGTGGAAAAAACAATTTCCTGTCCATCCAAAATCCCGGTGGCATCATCCAGAAGCCACTGCAGACTGCCTGGATCGTTTGTTTCACCATAGCAGCTGGCGTTGGGGTTCGGAGCAATTTCAGAATCTGCATCGATCCAGAATACTTTCTTTACTGCATTTGCCGCATCGAAAGAATCTGCCACATGACCGGCGATCAGCGTATCAAAATTCTCCATGATCGTATAGCGCGGTGGCTGTGTTGGTGCTGGCGGTTGAGTCGGAACCGGTTCTGAAAGCTTTCGGCTGACCGCTCCGGAAACCAGAAAACCAACTGACAGCAAAGCAAATACTGCTGTGCTGATCAAAATTCTATTCCAATTTAAAATCTTTCTGTTCGTCGTCACGATGATGTCTCCAATTATAGCGAGAAATCTTCCTGATCGTATTTACTGAAGTCCAACGTCTTTGCTTTACCGGGGATACGCTTGCAGGGGTCATAAGTAAATCTTAGACATTGACCGTTTATTGGCATAATACCCCGTTTTGCGCAAAGAACCTGCTCATCATTCAGCCTTGTGCAATGCAGACAATAGCTGCAGCTGCGCTCTGTTATTTTACGAAACAGCATGAAGATACCTCATAATCTTATTTTGTATCGATTATACACCAGAAAATGCCGGAATTCCACTACTTTTTTTAAAACGCTGGAATATCGACAGAACGATGATTATGACTGCTGTGGAAATTACAGCGATTCCGGTGCAATGATAACGTACTCCGGCAGGAAGAGTAAATTGAAACAGATAAGCCAGCAAAATACTGATGCCGGACTGGAGTATTTTTCCCGGGAAATATAACTTCATGGTAATGCCGTCTGCAACAGATGCAGTCTGAAGTGTAACGCAAATACCACCGAGGGAGAGAAAACCGGATGCAGCCAGAAAACGCAGACCTTCACAGTCAAGTTCAGTAAGACGGATGCACCCATTGGATAGTTCAAGAATTCCTGAAACAATCACCTGTAACGGGAGCGGAAGGAGCCAGAGAAACCAGATTTCCAGAAAAGAGAGAACCATTCGCATGATAATGACCCATCCACAAACAAGCGACATTACTTTCACACTTTGTGCCAATGCATCGGTTATGTGGATTTTATTTGAGAGTGAATTTATACGGCCTTCATTTTTTTCTCCAGGAAGGAGAAGCCCAACGATCAGTGCACTGGCCATATGAATCAGCCATAGAAGCCATGGTGCCTTCGGACTGGAAAACATTGTGCCCAGAATACCAAAAATGAAGGCAGGACCGGCATTGTTGCAGAAAGCCAGCATGCGTGCTGCATCCGAATTTGTCAGCTGACCATGACGGTGCATGAGCGCGATATTCTGCGCGCCGACAGGATATCCCCCAAGTAAGCTTACAACGAGTAAAGATTCAGCGCCTTTTGGCATTTTGCAGGAAGCTGTAACTGGCTGCAGCAGTGGCAATGTTTGTCCAGCCAATGCACCTGTCAGTAAAATAGACAGTAAAAAGAATGGAAATAGAGATGGAATCAGAGTGTTGAAGCATAGGCTAATTCCCTCTGCAGCACCAGTAAGTGCTGTTTTTCCATCCAGAATCAGTATCAGCATTCCCAGTGCAGCGCCAATGGCAGTACGGCGATTTTGCTTGTTCATATCGTTCACCTCAAAGAATCTTATGCGCAGATGGAAAGCTTAGTCCGGCAAATTCATATACTGCCAGAAAGGAGGTGCTGCGCTGATGCAGAAAATGAACTGGATGCAGAAGCTGGCTGACGGTACAGATCTTTCCGGGGAAACATTGCCGGGGGTTCCCGTGGTGGAGATTGCGGGAGAGAACCGTGTGCTGATTGAACGGCATGCCGGCGTGATTGAGTATGGACGGGAGCGGATTTGCGTAAAAGTTCGCTATGGATTTGTTTGGATTTGCGGATCTGGACTGGAATTGACAAGGATGGCACGGGAACAGCTCATAATCTCCGGCAGGATCGATTGCGTGAAGCTTCAACGGAGGAACAGGTAATGGGATTATTCGATTCGCTGGCTGGTTCACTTTATGTGGAACTGACAAGTGCGGATATAACCGGTTCACTGCGTGCAATCAATGAAATCAAAATTCCGGTATGTAACTTACAAACCATCGATGACCTGACTGCGCGTTTCACCGTACCGCGAAAAGCGTTGAAACAAATTCAAAATTTGGCACAGCGCAAAGGAGAAAGATTGACTGTATTGGCCTACACAGGTATATTCTGGAAACTTTGGAGATTAAAGAAAAGACCGGTCCTGGTGGTAGGAATGCTCCTTCTTCTCATATTGGCTTTATATCTTCCAAGCCGTATTCTATTTGTTGAAGTAGAAGGGAATGAGGAAATTTCCGCTAAATTGATTCGTGAAGCGGCGCAGGATGCCGGAATCAAATTTGGCGCAACACGACGTGCAGTCCGCAGTGAGAAAGTGAAAAATGAACTGCTTGGTACTTTGCCGCAGCTTCAATGGGCGGGTGTCAACACATATGGCAGCAGAGCGGTGATCAGTGTGAAAGAACGTGCTGCTGAACCACAGAAAGCGGAGCCATTTGTATCCAGCAATATCATTGCCTACTGCGATGGAGTCATTACAGAACTTACTGTAACCGGAGGGTCCGGTGTCTGTGGTGTTGGACAGGCAGTTCAGAAGGGGCAGCTGTTGATTTCGGGATATACAGATTGCGGCGGTGTCATTACGGCAGGCCGTGCAGAGGGGGAAGTTTTTGCGCAAACCCGCCGTGAAATTACTGCTATTACTCCGTCAGAAAACGAGATTCGCACACATGAATCGCTTAGTCAGACAAAATACTGCCTGTGTATCGGAAAAAAACGCATAAATTTCTATAAAGGTAGTGGAATTTCTGATGGTAGTTGTGTTAAAATGGTAACACAGTATTATCTCACTTTGCCTGGAGGATATCGACTGCCTCTTTCACTGGTTAAAGAACATCATATTGCATATCAAATACAGACACATCAGATTGATGGTGCGCAAGCTGAGGTTCGGCTGTCCGAATTTTCAAGAGCACTGCTTCAAGGAGAAAGTGTTGCGCTGGAAATCATGGATGCACAGGAAACGATTCAACGAGAGAATCGTCTGTTTGTTTTGGCCGGTGTTTATAACTGCATCGAAATGATTGGCCGGGAACAGGGTGAACAAATAGGAGATTTTCATGGGAAAACAAATTGAACGGATGTTAAGCGTAGAGCGGGTAGAAGACCTGATTGCAGTATTCGGCTCGTTTGATGAAAATACCAGACGTATTGAAGAAGCGCTGGAGGTAAGGATTATCAACCGTGGCACGGATTTAAAAGTGTCCGGCGATGAGGAGAGTGTGGATAAGGCTATCCGTACTCTGGAGGGTCTTCTTGCTCTTTCTGCCAAAGGTGAAACCATTGATGAGCAGCGTGTGCGCTATTTGATCACGCTGGTGCGCGAGGGGAATGACGACAGCATTGCACAAATGGCAAAGGATGTGGTTTGTATCACGGCAAAGGGTAAACCAATCAAAGCGAAGACGGTCGGTCAGCAAAAGTATATGAAGGCCATTCAGAAGAACACCATCACCATTGGTGTTGGGCCTGCAGGTACGGGCAAGACCTATCTGGCCGTGGCAGCTGCCGTGGCGGCGTTCCGCGAACGAACGGTCAACCGTATCATCCTGACCCGGCCTGCTGTGGAAGCCGGTGAACGTCTTGGATTCCTGCCCGGTGATCTGCAGAACAAGGTCGATCCCTACCTGCGCCCCCTGTATGACGCGCTGTATGACATGCTGGGCGCCGAAACCTTCCAGAAGTATCAGGAACGCGGTTCCATCGAAGTAGCACCGCTGGCCTATATGCGCGGCCGTACGCTGGATGACAGCTTCATCATTCTGGACGAAGCACAGAATACAACAAAGGAACAGATGAAAATGTTCCTGACCCGTCTTGGCTTCGGATCCAAGATCGTTATTACCGGCGATATTACCCAGATCGACCTGCCGGATGACAAGACCTCCGGCCTGAAGGATGCGGTGCGTGTACTGGATGGCATCAAGGATATTGCCATTTGCCGGCTGACGGCTGCTGATGTTGTCCGCCATGCGCTGGTACAGGAAATCATCAACGCTTATGAAAAAGCTTCTCAGAAGCCTGACCTTAAGAAACCAAACCCTAATTTCAAGGGACACTACAAAAGGAAGAACTGATTATGAATAATTTGAAGATCAACATGACCTTTGAGTGCCTGACCTGGCGCCAGCCGATCATTTCCCACATCATTACCAAATGCATCGAAACAACCCTAGGAGCTGAAAATATCACGGTGCCCTGCGAAATCAGCGTGATGGTCACGGACGATAAGGGTATTCATGCCATCAATCTGGCAAGCCGCCAGATCGACCGTCCCACCGACGTGCTCTCGTTCCCTATGTTTGAGCTGGAGCCGGGTAATCCGCCTGCGGATTGGGAGGATTATCTGGATCCGGCCACGGATATGTGCCCGCTGGGCGACATATGTATTTCCTTGGAGCGCGCCATCGCACAAGCAAGGGAATTCGGCCATAGCGTGAAAAGGGAAGTGGGCTACCTGACCATTCACTCCATGCTGCATCTGCTGGGCTACGACCATCTGGACGAGGGAGAAATGAAGCGCCAGATGCGTGCACGGGAAGAAGCAATCGCCGGAATGATTCCGGGCATGGGCCGTGATTGAGTTCAGAAAGGCTGGGCTTGTGGATGCCCGAGCCATCATACATACCCGTCAAAGGGTATGGAATGCCACCTACCGGGGAATTTATCCCGATGAAGAAATCGACAGTTTTGATTATGAATGGCATCTGAAGGCAGAACGGCGACGCCTGTCCAACCCCGATTTTTATTGTTATATGGTGATAGACGGTAACAAGTGTGTCGGGTATTATTCTTACGGAAAAGTAAGACCCGGAACATGGAAGGACTATTCTTTCCGGCTCCACTCCCTGTATCTTTTGCCTGCGTATCAGGGCAGGGGAATAGGCCGCAGAATCTTTGAGCAAATAAAAAGCGCCTGCCAAAGCTTCGGATACGAGAGGATGTTTCTCGACTGCCACCCAGCCAATGAAAGAGCACTGGCTTTTTATCGACACATGGGCGGCGTGGTTTCCCATCTGGATACAGGACATGAAAATCCCATGGAGGATTGCTGTACCATTGAATACATTTGGTAATACATTATACTAAATTTGCAGGAGATTGCCACACCAGTGTACACACTGGTTCGCAATGACATTGTTTTAGGAGAAATACTTATGAATACAAAGACTGCTATGATTACCATTGCCGGCCGTCCCAACGTCGGCAAGTCTACCTTGACTAACTACCTTGTTGGCGAAAAGATTGCTATTGTTTCCAACAAGCCCCAGACCACCCGTAACCGCATCTGCGGCATCGTGACCCGTGACGATACCCAGTTCGTATTTGTGGACACCCCCGGTTACCACCGTGCCCGCACCAAGCTGGGTGACTACATGGTCAATACCGTCCGTGAATCTATCGCCGATGTGGATGCCACCATTCTGGTGGTGGAACCCATCGCATCCATCGGTTCTCAGGAGGAAGGCCTGATCGAAAAAATCAAGGGCAGCAAGTGCCCTGCTATCCTCGCCATCAACAAGATTGATACAGTGGAAAAGGACAGCCTGCTGGAAGTGATTGCCCTGTATTCCCAGGTGGGTATTTTCGATGCCATCATTCCTATTTCCGCCAAAACCGGCGACGGGGTGGAAGACCTGCTGAATACCTGCGAGAAGTATTCTGTGGAATCTCCCTTCCTCTTTGACGAGGAACTGACCACCGACCAGCCCGAGCGTCAGGTCATGGCAGAGATCATCCGTGAGAAGCTCCTGTGGAATCTGGACAAGGAAATTCCCCATGGTACTGCTGTTGAAATCACCCGGTTTTCTGAGCGGGACAGCGGTGTCATCGACATCGACGCAACCATTTACTGCGAAAAGGCATCCCACAAGGGCATCATCATTGGTAAGCAGGGTGCCATGCTGAAAAAGATTTCCACCATGGCCCGCACCGACTGCGAGAAGTTTATGGGTACCAAGGTCTATCTGACCACCTGGGTCAAGGTCAAGGAAAATTGGCGCGATTCCGATTTCCTTGTCCGCAACTTCGGCTACAGCGAATAATTTCCATGGCTAGCTTTCTCGTTTCTGCAAATCCTAGAACCGGGAGGCGATGTACTTGAACGCAAAAGATTACTGGAGCTTTTTTCTGGAGACCGGCGCACCGGAGTATTACCTGCTTTATCAAAATGCCCTGAAAATGGAGGGGAACCATGTACTTGACGATCCAAGCCATCGTGCTCAGGGTTACGGACTACAATGACCGGGATGCATTGCTGACAGTACTCAGCAAAAATCACGGAAAACTGACCATCAAGGCCCGGGGGCTTCGGCGGAAGAACAGTCCGCTGGTTGCCCCGTGCCAGCTTCTGGCTTTTGGCGAGTTTACACTATTTGAATATAGGGGGCAGTATAGCATCAACGAGGCTCACAGTATCGAACTATTCAGCCCCCTGCGGCGGGATTTGGCAAAGCTGAGCCTTGGTACTTATTTTGCACAGGCGGCGGAAGTGATCTCGCAGGAAGATATGCCCAATCCCGAATTGCAGTCACTGCTGCTGAATTGCCTGTTTGCTCTTTCGAAGCTGAATGAAAGTGAAGCAAAGGTCAAGGCAGTATTTGAATTGCGCTCTGCGTGTCTGGCCGGTTACATGCCGGATTTGTTCGGTTGCCATAACTGCGGCAATCAGAACCCCGACCGCTTCGATATTTCCGAGGGTATGCTGGAGTGCCAGGCTTGCCGTAGTGTCGGAGGCGGTATCCGTATGCCGGTAACCCCTGGCGTATTGGAAGCCATGCGCTACATCTGTCTTTGCGAGCCGAAGAAACTGCTTTCTTTCAACATTGGTCAGGAAAATCTGGAAAAGCTTTCCAATCTGACCGAAGCTTACATAACGACCCAATTGGAGCGGGGCTTTTCAACCCTTGACTTCTATAAATCCTTACTGATATGAGCATTAACATCGATTGTAATATTTTGAAAAATCTATTCAAAAACGTATATTTTATCAACGGGACTGCTTATGCGGGAAAGTCTACCATGGTAAAGCTGCTGGCTGAGAAGTACGGCGGCATCTGCTGCGGTGAGAATTACCACATGGAGCTGCTGCAATATACCGACCCGATCCATCAGCCCAATTTGTGTTATTTCGACACCATGTCCAGCTGGCAGGAATTTATCAGCCGCACGCCGGAGGAATATGATGCGTGGATGACTGGTACGGCCAATGAAGCGGTGCAGTTGGAGATTATACTGTTGCTCCGCCTGTGCAGCAGCGGTAAGAGAATATTTGTGGACACAAATATTCCGGTGGAGATTCTCCGGGAAATTTCGGATTATCACCATGTTGCAGTTCTGCTGAGCCCTCAGTCCATGTCTGTTGACCGTTTTTTTGACCGCCCGGATGCAGAGAAGCAGTTTATCTACCAGAAGATTCTGGAAGCACCTGACCCTGCAGCGGCCATGGAAAACTACAGAAAATGTCTGGAAAAGGTTAACAGCCGGGAGCATTATGAAGCGTTCGAGAACAGCGGTTTTTTTGCCTACGCCCGCAATGAGAACAGCACCCTTGAAGAGGCATTAGGAAAACTTGAAAAACATTTTCAGTTAGATTAATTTAACCACTTAGTTGGAGCGGGGATTCTCCACGCTGGACTTTTATAAATCACTGCGGATCTGACGGTAAATGCGTCAGATAACGTTTATTTTCGTGAGGTGTTACCGAAATGTATTACGCAATCATTGCTGTTTCGAGTGTCCTTTGGATTTGGTTCCTTGGGTGCACAATAACCTGGCGCTTTGGCAGGCTCCTGCTTGTTGAAGGAATGGGTATAAAGAGTATCGAATTTGCTGTTCTGGTTCTATTCACTCTGGGCTGTGCGCTATATATTGGTTTCCCGGGAGCGGGAAAGTGGGTGCTGTTATTCGAACTTGCTGTCTGGCTGATTGCTCAATTTTGCTCACATTGGTATTACACGATCTTTGGTGTTACGCAGGAGAAGCTTGCAGGATACAATCAATGCTTTGAGGGGACGGCAAGAATATTTCCGCTGAGTGAAGCCCGCTTGATTCCTGACTTGTACCATATTGTGCTGCATATCCTAATTGCACTGGATTTGGTACTTGTGATTTTATATATTACATAACTGCTGATATTGCATTGGCAATGAAGCTGATCTAACATGTTGTTTAGGAGATAATCCATGTCTGAACTATATGAAAAATCTCTGCTGAAGCTGGAACTGGATCAGGTTCTGGAAAAACTGGCAGAGTGCGCGGGCTCGCAGGAGGGCAAAGCTGCCTGCCGGGCGCTGCGTCCCAATTCTGATCTTGAAGATGTAAGGCTGATGTTGGAACAGACAACAGCAGCATCGGATCTTTGCACCAAAAAGGGAAATCCCGGCTTTTCCGAAGTCCGGGACGTTTCTGCGTCACTGGAACGGGCAGACCGTGGCGGCAGCCTGCAGCCAAAGGAATTGCTGCATATTGCATCTGTTTTGCGCTGCGCCCGTATCATCAAGGGCTATGTGTCTGAGGATGATCCTGCAACTTGTCTGGATTCCTATTTCAAAGCCCTAACCCCTAATAAGTATCTGGAAGATAAGATTTTTGGCGCTATCCTTTCGGAAGAGGAGATTGCGGACAACGCATCTCCCGCACTGTCTGACATCCGCCGCCATATGCGCATTCAAGCGGGAAAAATCCGCGACAGCCTGCAGAAGATCATTTCTTCTCCTGCCTATTCCAAATATCTGCGTGAACCTATCATTACCATTCGCCAGGGCCGCTATGTGGTGCCCGTGAAGAGTGAGTGCAAGAATGATGTACCGGGCTTGGTGCACGACGTTTCTGCCACCGGTTCCACTTATTTTGTGGAGCCAATGTCCGCTGTGAATGCCAACAATGCCCTGCGGGAACTGGAAATTAAGGAAAAGAAAGAAATTGAGCGTATTCTGGCAGAATTGTCCAGTGAGGCTGCTGCCCACCGGGAGAACATTGACCTGAATTTCCGCATGCTGGTGGAGTTGGACGTGATCTTTGCCAAGGCAAAGCTTGCTTACCGGATGCGAGCATGGGCACCCATCATGAATGATCAGGGCAGGGTGGATCTGCGCAAAGCGCGTCATCCTTTGATTGATCCGAAAACCGTTGTACCAATTTCTGTGCGATTGGGTACGGATTTTGATTCCATGATCATTACCGGCCCCAATACCGGCGGTAAGACTGTTACGCTGAAAACCGTCGGTCTGCTGACTCTGATGGCAGAGTGCGGCCTGCATGTTCCGGCCGGCGACGGCAGTGAACTTTCCACCTTTGACGCGATTCTTGCCGATATTGGTGATGAGCAGTCTATTGCTCAGAGTTTGTCCACATTCTCCAGCCATATGCGCACCATCGTGGATGTTGTGGCAGAATGTGATGACCGGACCCTGGTTCTGTTTGACGAGCTTGGTGCCGGTACCGACCCAGCCGAGGGTGCGGCTCTGGCCACCGCCATTATCGAATTCTGCCGCAAAATGGGCAGCCATGTGGTGGCGACCACTCACTATGCAGAATTGAAGCTCTACGCCATGCGGACACAGGGTGTCATCAATGCCTCCTGCGAATTTGATGTGGAAACCCTGCGTCCCACCTACAAGCTTCTGATTGGTATTCCCGGCAAGTCCAATGCCTTTGCAATTTCCCGCAAGCTGGGACTTTCGGAAGAGATTCTGAAGGAAGCCGATGATCTGGTGGACAAGTCTGATAAGGACTTTGAAGATGTTCTTTCCCAGCTGGAAGCACAGCGCCAGCAGATGGAAACTGCCCGCCGGGAGGCAGAACGTCTGAAAGTGGAAACCGCGAAGATCAAGCAGCAGAGCGAAGAATATTCCATCCAGCTTCAGAAAGAAAAAGACAAGGCTATGGAGTCTGCCCGCCGGGAAGCTCAGAAGATCATCGACGATGCCCGCTATACGGCTAATATTGCTGCCGAAGAGCTGAAAGCGCTGCGTAAACAGCTGCAGGACAGTGCTGATGCCTCTAATATCAACCAGCGTCAGGCGGAAGTGCGTCGCAGCCTGAATGAAATGGAAAGTAAAATCCGCTCCCAGCAGCCCAAACAGGAACGGCCTCAGCCCAAACGCGGTGTGATGGTGGGCGATACGGTTGAATTACTGAAGCTGGGTACAAAGGCATCCGTGATTGCGATCAACAAAGATGGTACTTATCAGCTGCAGGCAGGCATCTTGAAGATGACAGCGAAGTCAGACGAGATATATTTGCTGGAAAATGACAATCCCTACAAGGAAAAAGCTGCCCGGCCCAAGCATTCAGGGCGTGAAATGAAGGTGGAAGCAATGCCCATGGAAGTGGATCTGCGGGGTATGGATTCTATCGAAGCGATTGCTGTTATGGAGCGCTATTTGGATGAGGCCATGCGTTCCGGATTGAAACAAGTGCGCATTGTCCACGGCAAGGGCACAGGTGTATTGCGCAGCGCAGTACAGCAGGCACTCCGTAAGAATAAGTTCGTTAAGAAGTTCCGGTTGGGCGTCTATGGCGAGGGGGAAGATGGCGTTACCATTGCGGAATTTGGTTAATTTAACAAACATTTAACACTTGTAAACGTTTCCACAATACAAAATACGTAAATGCGACGGTTCTTTGTGTAATAATGCTAAAATTGATTGACTTTTTCGGTGAAATTGGCTATCATATATGCAAACGCATGATTCCCGTGTAAATGCGTCGAGAAGGAGTGTTAATTATGTTCAATAAGGAAGTCACCGTTCGCTGTGAGTCCGGCCTTCACAACCGGCAGGCTACATATTTTGTGCAAAAGGCGAATGAATTCGAAAGCAGTATCTGGCTGGAATCTTCCAACCGTAAAATGAACGCGAAAAGCCTTCTGGGCATCATGTCCCTCGGTATCATTACCGGTGCAACAGTAACATTGTCCGCTATGGGCTCTGATGCTGAGGAAGCAGTGAGCGCTCTGGAAGCCCTGCTCCAACGGGATGTTTATTGATATTCTGTAAAGAACCGCCTCAATGCAAGCCGCAGTGACTGCATTGGGGCGGTTATTTGGTGAATTATGAGTTTTGATGAATTAAAGGACAAAGCGTCCACACTTCCACTTGCTCCCGGCGTGTATATTATGCGCGACAAAAATGACAAGGTCATTTATGTGGGCAAAGCAAAGAAACTGAAAAATCGTGTCAGTCAGTATTTTGTTAATACGGTATCACATTCTCCAAAAACAAAGCTGATGGTGAGCCATATTGACCATTTTGATGTGATTGTTGCTGCATCGGAGTTTGAAGCACTGGTATTGGAATGCAGTCTCATCAAGCGGTATATGCCCAAATACAATATCCTTCTTAAGGATGATAAAGGATATCCCTATCTGCGCCTGAATATGAGGGATATCTATCCGCGCATTACCATGGTCAGTAAGATTGCAGAAGATGGTGCCGGATACTACGGTCCTTATGGCAGCCGCGGTGTGACCCAGGATCTGATGGAAGCGATCCAGCAGACATTGAAGCTTCCGGGCTGCAAACGTGAATTTCCACGCGATATCGGAAAAGACCGTCCTTGTCTGAATTACCATATGAACCAATGTTCCGGCTGGTGTATGGAAGGAAAGAGCAGTGTAGAATACCGAGCGCTTGCAGAGCAGGCACGCCAGCTTCTGATGGGTAACTATAAATCGGTTGCAGCTGATATTCGCCAACAGATGCTTACTGCGGCGGACAATCTGGAATTTGAGCTTGCGGCCAGTTTACGTGACCGTTTGAATGCGGTTGAAGTATTGAGCCAGAAACAGCTGGTAACAGCGGGCTCGCTTGCGGATACTGATGTGATCGGATATGCTCAGACAGAAGCAAAGGCTTGCTTCGCCGTTTTGCATTTCAGCGGTGGTAATTTACTCGATAAAGACTATGAGCTTTTTTCAATTCCGGATGACAAAGAGACTGCTGTATCAAGCTTATTGAAGCAGTATTACCTCAGCCGCGGACTTGCCCCCAAACGGGTATTGCTGCCATTTGAGATAGAAGATGCGGAATTATTCTCACAATTACTTGAACAGCAGTTCGGAAGAAAACCGCACCTGCATGTTCCGCAGAGGGGTGATAATATGCGCCTTGTCGAACTGGCATGTAAAAATGCGTTTGAGGAGGCAGAACGTGTTACCACCCGCGAGGAAAAATATTCTGCAACTCTGAAACTATTGGGAAAAATGCTTGCGATGGAACCGCCTAAAAGAATTGAATCTTTTGATATCTCCAATATTTCCGGTACAGATATTGTTGCAAGTATGGTAGTCTTCGAAGATGGAAAACCTAAGAAGAAAGATTATAAACGATTTAAAGTAGAAGCCTTGACCGGGCAGGATGATTATGCTTCCATGGCGCAGGTGCTTCGCCGCAGGTTTTCGCATTATAAAGATGCAGATTCTGGATTTGAAACAGCGCCGGATCTGCTTTTGATCGACGGCGGTATTGCACATGCCCGTACGGCTGTGGAAGCACTCGATCAGCTCGGATTGCAGATGCGTGTATTCGGTATGGTCAAGGATGACCGTCACCGTACGCGGGCACTGGTGACGCCGGAAGGGGAAGAGATTGCTATCGATTCCAATCAGGCCGTTTTTTCGCTTATTGGAAATATTCAGGAGGAAACACACCGGTTTGCAATTACGTTCCACCGGCAGCTGCGCAGCAAGCGGCTACGCTATTCGGAGTTGGACGGTATCGCGGGAATTGGTTCAAAGCGGAAAGAACAGCTACTGAAACATTTTAAATCTTTGACTGCCATCGGGCAGGCAACCCTGCAGGAACTGGAACGGCTGCTGCCTAAAGATGCGGCAGCAGCAGTATATCGCCATTTTCATGAACAGGAGGAATGAGCTATGCGTGTCATCACAGGAAAAGCCCGCGGTATCCAATTGAAAACACCGGAGGGCATGCAGACCCGCCCCACGGCAGACCGGGTCAAAGAAGCGCTGTTCAGCATCATCCATTTTGATGTTCCTGGTGCAAAAGTTCTGGATATGTTTGGCGGTACAGGACAGTTGGGAATCGAAGCATTGAGCCGCGGTGCAGATAGCGCTGTATTTGTGGATTCCCGGGAAGATGCGTGTAAAATCATCCGTGAGAATTTGCGCCGTACAAAGCTGGAAGCTCAGGCAAGCGTGGTTCGAAGTGACTATTTGGATTTCCTGAAACGGTGCAGGCAGGAATTTGATATTATACTCCTTGATCCGCCATATGCAGAAGTTTTTCTGGAAAATGCACTGGAATGTATTACGGAAATTGACATTTTGCAAACAGGTGGTATAATAATTGCAGAGCGCCCGTTAGGGAAGGAGTTGCCCTTTGAATTTGAGGGATTTACCCGATCCAAGGACTATAAATACGGAAATACCCTGCTCACGCTCTACCGCAAAGATTGACAGGGGAGAGAATGATGAAAATTGCAATCTATCCGGGTAGCTTTGATCCTGTAACCAGTGGTCATCTGAATATCATACGGCGTGCCGCTAATATTTTTGATAAACTGATTGTCTGTGTCATGGTCAACGCAGGAAAAAAGCCGATGTTTACCCAGGAAGAGCGCGTCGCACTGATTCGCCGTGTAACTGAGGAGCTTCCAAATGTGGAGGTTGATTGTTCCGGTGAACTGCTGGCAGAGTATGCCAGACGCAAAGGAAGCTGTGTGATTGTTAAGGGATTGCGTGCAGGTTCTGATTTTGAAAACGAATTTCAGATGGCCTTGATCAATCATAAGATCAATCCTGAGCTTGATACGATGTTCTTAACCGCTGAAAGTCAGTATATGTATCTCAGTTCAAGCACGGTCAAAGAACTGGGCAGTTACGGAGTGGATCTGTCTGATTTTTTGCCGAAAGAAATCATTCCCGATTTTCAGGAAAGAATAAAGCTAAACCGTTAAGGAGGAAATATATAAATGAGCGATCGTAACACAGAAGATATTATTGGTGCACTGTATGATTTGGTGCAGGATGCACGAAGCATGCCTCTTGCTGCTGATAAGTGCATTCTGGAGCGTGACCGTGTGCTGGATATGCTCGATGAGATCATTGCGCAGTTGCCCGGTGAACTGAAACAGGCTCGTACGATTGTGGAATCCCGTAATGAGTTGATCAGTCAGGCTCGTCGCGAGGCAGAGCTGGTTATGCGTCAGGCACAGGAACAGGCAAAGCAGATGGTTACCAAGGAAGCTATCTATGTAGAGGCAAAGCGCCGTGCAGAAGAACTGGTTGGACAGACGCAGGATCGTATTAACGCATTGAAGAAAGCAAGTAACGAATATATGGATGAATCTCTGCGTAAAACGGAAGAGGTCATTGCGGATGCACTTGCAAATGTGCGCGATACCCGTATGAAATTCCGTGCTGTGACGGACGCACAGGAACAGCGTAAGGTTTCTGCTCCTGTAGCCGCACCTGCTCCTGAAGTGGATATTGACCTTTAATTTCTGAATAATTGCATAATTTAAGCCGGAACAGTTCGAAAGGCCTGTTCCGGTTCTTTTTTTGATCAATGAAGAATAGCTTGTATCGAAAGGGGAGAGGGATGTGTTTGAAATAACGAGGATAAATAAAGACACAAATTCAATGGTGAGAAGAATTACAATCGGTACCGTAGCATGCTTGGCTACAACGGCAGTTATAACAGCCCTGTGCGCCGCACTGGTATCGGGAGAAACTATCGACGAAGAAAATACAGGCTATTGTGCAATGGCAGTCTTGCTGTTGTCATCAATAATCGGAGTAAAAGTTGTGGTAGGAAAAGGTGAAGCGCGTAAAGTATATACAGCACTGATGGTGGGAGTGAGTTATACATTTTTGCTATTGTCAATGACCGCGTTGCTTTTTGATGGCCTATATCAAGGTGTGGGTGTGAGTGTGCTTGTAATAATGTCCGGCTGTTTTTTTGCAATCATATCAGGGCAAAAGCAGGGGAATAAAGTAAAAATTTGCAGGAGTAAAAAACGATATCGTTAATTTGTACAAAATCAACAAGCGGGTAAATGGTATTTACCCGCTTTTGACGAAGTGCAACTTTTCTTGCAAAAACAATATTTAGTGTCTATATGCAGAAAGAAGCCCCTACATCTTGAAATATAGTTGAAAATGATAAATTCGGATAATGTCCGGTTGCTGTCGTTTACATAATTATGTTGACATAAATTTAGGGCATAATTTACAAAAATCGTTAAAAATGCGAAAAACCCTTGAATTTCAAGCTTTTTTGGAGTATAGTATGGTTGTAATTCATAGATTGAATGCTCCGATACCTGTGCCGTGCACAAGCTGCCTGCAATACTCTAAAATTGTACCCAACTTTTTTGCAGGAGGTTTGATGTCATGGTCAGGTTTTTATGTCTTAATCTCTCACTTTCAAATTACAGAATTATTAGACTTGTTCTTGTTATTCTTTGGACTTGTGGGTTGCTTCTAGGTGCAATTCTGTCCGTTTCTGCTGACTTTTTTCTTTCTTCTACGGTGCTCTCTACGGTTCAAGGTAGTCTGTCGATCATTTGCTTCTTGTCAGCACTGCTGTTACCCTTACTTTTTACTGCTATTGCTATTTATATTTCACAGCCATTTATATTACTTCCTGTTGTATTTGCCAAGGCAGTTTTTTATGCGTATGTTGGGCTTGGTCTCCTGCGTTCATTTGATGTGTCCGGTTGGCTTTTCTGTGCTTTTCTGATGTTCAGTGATTCCTTGATTCTGCCGATCCTGTGGTGGATCTGGCTTCAATTCTGCTCGGAAGAGCGGCAACCAGTATCACGATTCATTATTTTTGCAGCTGCCGGCATTATTGGGATCGGTTGTTTTGATTTCTTTATCGTTGCGCCATTCTGGACGCAATTGGTATAATTTTGAAAGGGTAATGGTACAAGCTATCATGTTGGATCTGATTTCAGCCTATGAGAATTACTTGACGAAAGTCAAGCAGGCATCAACCAACACAGTGTTCTCCTATCTGCGTGATGTCCGGCAGTTTGCTGCATGGCTGCGCAATGAGGAAGTGTCAAACGTGGTAGATGCGACACAACTGAATATCAGTGACTATCTTGCGCATTTGGAGCATGAGGGTCGTTCAGGTTCAACGGTCTCCAGATCACTGGCCAGCCTGAAGAATTTCTATGCTTATGTGGTTTCTTCCGGTTTTCTGGAGGTCTCACCTGTAAGTGGAGATATTCATGTAGAGCGCGGGGAAAAGAAAATACCGCAGATCCTGTCCGGCAAGGAAGTGGAATTGCTGCTTGCTCAGCCGAGCTGTGTTGATCCGAAGGGCTTCCGTGATAAAGCGATGCTTGAGGTGATGTATGCGACAGGTATTCGCGTTTCCGAGTTGATTGAACTGAATGTCAGCAATGTGAATCTGGAGCTCGGTGTGATTAAATGTAACAGTTCCAAGAAATCCAGATTGATCCCGCTTTATCCTGCAGCACTGAAGGCGTTGAGCGTATATCTGAACGATGTGCGCGATGCGATGCTTGCTGAACCGAATGAACAGGCGCTGTTTGTGAATGTCAGTGGTGCCAGAATGAGCCGTCAGGGATTCTGGAAGATTCTGAAGCACTATCAGCAGACAGCACACATTGAGAAAGATATTACGCCCCATACATTGCGTCATAGTTTTGCTGTTCATTTGCTGGAGAACGGTGCGGATCTCAATTCGGTTCAGGAATTGATGGGTCACAGTGATATTTCTTCGACGCAGATGTATGCAAATCTGATCAACAACAAACTGAAATCTGTATATGAGAAATGCCACCCAATGGCATAAAAAGACTGCTGTCCCGAATGGAAACAGCAGTCTTTTCTATATTTTATGAATATTTAGGAAAAGAGAATTTAGATTCCGGTCATTGCAGCAAGAACATTAACTTCCATCTGCTGGATGTTTTTCTTCATGCTCAGACCTTCGTCAATATCCACATCTATAAAGCCGCCTTCCTGTGTGCAGACGATGCGGTTGGTTTTACCAGCCAGCAATAACTCCACAGCAAGATAACCCATCTTCGTGGCATTGATACGGTCACGACCGGTAGGGACACCACCGCGCTGAATGTGCCCCAGAACAGTTACACGGGGATCAAGGTCAATGGCATCTTTGATTTTGGCTGCAATATCATTTGCAGATCCGGCACCTTCGGCTACTACAATCATGTAATGGGTAAAACCGTTGAATCGTGCTCTGCGAATCTTTTCAATCACATCACGTTCGAAATCGATAGATTCTTCAGGAACCAGAACAGCAGTGGCGCCAACAGCAAGACCTACATACATAGCCAGATAACCGGCATGGCGTCCCATAACTTCTACGACCGAGCAGCGTTCATGGGACTGCATCGTATCACGCAGTTTATCGATACATTCGATTGCCGTATTTGCAGCCGTGTCAAATCCGATACAGTAATTGGTGCAGCTGATGTCGTTATCGATGGTGGCCGGAATTCCGATGACATTGATACCGTACTTACTCAGAGCCCGGGCGCCGCGGAAGGTGCCGTCACCACCTATGGCAATGATGCTGTCCAGACCAAGAAATTTACAGGTGGATACAGCCCTGCGCTGGCCTTCTTCGGTCATAAACTCCTTGCTGCGTGCAGTGTAGAGAATCGTACCGCCACGATTGATGGTGTGAGATACACTTTTTTCATCCAGCTTTACGATATCGCCGGTGATCAAGCCGTTCCAGCCGCGACGAATGCCATAGCATTCAATACCGTGATAAATTGCGGTTCGGACAACTGCACGAACACAGGGGTTCATGCCAGGAGAGTCTCCGCCACTTGTTAGAACGCCGATTCTTTTGACACTCATAATGATTCCTCCCATTGCAAAATTCTGTAACATCATTTTATACCCGATTCAGAAAAAAGTAAAGACAATTTCCGCCAGCTATTGCGAAAATGGAATTGGATGTGCTATCATGGGGCAAAAAGGAGGGGAGATAATGGAATCTCAACATGTTGCAGGTTTGCTGCTTCGTCTGCTTCGCCTGCAGAAGAATTGGAGCCAGGAAACCTTGTGCCATGGTATTTGCGCGGTTTCCTATCTGTCGAAGATTGAGCAGGGGAAAGTAGAGGCGAATGCGCAGCTGCTTGCGGAGCTATTTGAACGTTTGGGTGCCACATGGAAAGAATCTCCTGATATGGCTGTCTTGCGGGATGAACTGTACGAGGGGATTTTCTCATGGAACGATAAATTCACCAGCCAGAAGATGAAACAACTGGAGGAAAACTGGGATCAGTTGTCTATTGACCCCTGCTATGTGGATTTTGTTGTGATACGGGCATTCCACAATCAGAAACCGGAATGGGTATCCAAAGAGTTGGAGCCACTTCTGGAACCACGCCAGCGGGCGTTGTTGGCCATTTTACGGGATCAGAGTGAAACGGCATACCGGGTGTATCCATGTCCGCTGACAGCCTTGTTCATTGCACAAGAGGCCTTTCATAAGGGAAATTATATGCTGGCTCTGGAATATTCTCAAATGGCGTATGATCAGGCTGCCCGTGAGGGGCATGCTTACCTGATGCTGTACAGCCAGCATTTTATGGCGGCAAGTTACTCGGATATGGGAAACCTGGATGCCATGTACCGGCATAGTCAAATCGCAGAGCGGCTGGGCTATGCCTTGGGAGAAGCCGATCTGGTCAGTATAATTCAATACAACATCGCCGCAACAAAAACGGAATACGGCGATTACGAAGGCGCGTATGACTATTTTTCTGCTCTGCAGAAACCGGATGTTCCAGCGCTTCATAAACTGGCGGTCTGCTGCGAAGCACTGGGAAAGAAAGAAGAGGCGCTGGATGCACTGAACCGCGCGGAGCATCTGGAATCGGAGTTCCCGTTCAAAGAAGAAATATGTGGGCTGGTTCGGTATCGTCTGGAGCATTCGGATTATCTGCATGACCCGGTATATGGAGAACTTCTGATGCGTACCTATGAAAGAATCGAAGAGGAACTGCCTTCCGGCTTCGCCCGGTTCCATCTGCGCTGGGTAGCCCAGTGGCTGACTGCCAACCGGCAGTACCGGAAAGCTTTTGAGGTATTACAGAGATTTCCTCAAAATCAGAATTTAGGATTGCTTAACCGGTAGTTTTACTTCCGGTTTTCCCAAAACTGCCTTCTGTTGCAAATTAAAGCATTATGCTATAATAAATGCAAAAGGAGGGAAGACCCCATGAAGAAAGAAACACTATGGTGTAGAAATTACACCCTACTGATGACCGCTACAACACTGGGTGCCATTGGCGGTATCGCCGGAAGCTACGCATTAAGCTTTCTTGTTTTTGACGAAACGGGAAGCACACTGGCAACAGGTTTTTTGACGGCAATCCAGATTCTGCCGCATTTCCTGCTGCCGGTTCTGGTAGCACCGTGGATGGACCGGATGCCGCGAAAGCCATTTCTGGTTGGCGGAGATTTGCTTGGCGGCTTGCTGTATGGCCTTGCTGGATTGTATCTGCATAATTTTGAGTTTTCTTATGCTGGATATCTCGTATTTTCTCTGGTAATTAACTCTGTCAACGCATTCGACTCGCTGGCATATAATTGCATTTTTCCGAAGACCATTCCAGCGGGGTTTGAGGATAAGGGGTATACCGTCGGCGCGATGCTATACCCGGTGCTGAATGTGCTGATGATGCCGCTGGCTGCGCTCTTAATGCGTACGATCGGTGTGGCGAATATCTTGTTTCTGCAAAGCGGCATGTCAATTCTCGCTGCAATTACGGAAAATGGAATAAAAATTGAAGAAACAGCGCGTTTGGAGGAGAAAAAGTCCGGTTTTTCTCTCTGGCTTCAGGATTTACAGGATGGATTCCGATATTTGAGAGGGGAGAAGGGCCTACTGAATATCTATGCCTACGATGCGGTTACCAATGGTGCATACCAAGGGATGAGTCCGATCATGGTGGCTTTTTTCAGCGCCACACCCGGTTTTTCTGCGCAGCTGTATTCGTTCTTTTCGGCGGCGGAGTTTATCGGAAGATCAATTGGTGGAGCAGTGCGTTATCGAACCAATATGAAACCGGAAAAGAGACGAAGATTCGTTTACTTTGTGCAGCAGTTTGTCAATGTGATGGATGGGGTGCTGTTGTGGCTTCCGTATCCTGTAATGCTGGTGAACCGCAGTATTTGCGGTTTTTTGGGAATTAATAGCGCAACAGTCCGAATGAGCTCGATTCATCAATATCTGCCCGAAGAATACAGAGCGCGCGTGAATGCTTTTTCAAATGCAGCGATTTGCGTTGCCGGCAGCGCAGCGTCAATGCTGTTCGGATTATTAGGGGAGATTTTAGACTACCGGCTGACAATGACGATCGTTGCATGCCTTAGTATATTGGCGTGCTGGTTAACGGTTGGACGTCACAAGGAAGAGCTGGATAAAATCTATCTGTACACTACGGAATAAATACCGGTAACACCACGATAGGGGAAATCTATCGTGGTGTTTTTGTATAGACCTAAAAGGGCGGACTAGAAACGACCTTGACAAAAGCGATGATCTGTGATATTCTTAAATCAAATGAACGCAACAAAATAAAAATTTTGTTGCGTTCGATGCGCAGATTGGGTAATAGACTGTAAAAAATGCACACTCCAGAGATTATCGCACGACCATTCAATAATAATTAAGGAGAAAAACGATGAAACGATTTTTCATTCTTTCGCTTGCGGTGCTCATAATGATCCTAACTTTAAGCGCCTGTGCTGCGGTTGAATCAGATTCCACAGAAATTCTGACAGAACCGACAATTGTTATGACCGAGCCTATTCCGACACTGCCGCCTGCAACAGAACCACCTGTAACACAGTCACCTACAGATCCGCCTGAGCCTACGATTCCACCTCTTGGTGAAGCAGCTGGCTCTACATTGGAATGCTATTACAGTGATGAATATGAAGATTATTTGAATTACTATATTCATATCCCGGAAAATGCGGTTGTTGGGATGCCTTTGATCGTATATCTGCACGGTGATGGCGAAGTTAATGATCCAGAGGGTCTCCCTGAACGCGGTATCAGAAAATTCGCAAAAGGAATTTACGGCGAGGCATTCCCTTTCATACTGCTTGAGCCGAATACGCGAATTAAAAGCTGGACACGCGGCGACATTCCCAAACTTCTGTTCGAACTTATTAACCATATAGCTGAACGTTACAGCGTAAATACGGATAAGATTATATTAACAGGCCATAGCCGCGGTGCAATCGGTGTTTGGGACATGATCAGTATCTATGGTGGTTATTTTTCGGCGGCAGTTCCTGTCAGCAGCCCACACCAAAAAGATCACATTGACTATATCAAGGCTGCAGAAGTTCCTGTCTGGACTTTTGCAGGCAATATCGGTGAAACCGAACGATGGTACCACCAATATCTGGCGCAGAACGTTGATATTATCAATGGGTGTGATGGTTATGGAAAGTTTACGATCTTGTACGGCTGCGATCATGGACAAGCAAAATATGAAGCCTATGTTAAAGAGACTTTTGATTGGATGCTTGAGCAGCAACGCGGTGTGATTCCGGAGGAATAATATGCACAGATATAGCGATTGCCCCATCATTCTGCGTGATTTTCTGGCATATCACGAGACGATTAAAGGACAGTCTCAACGAACGATTGCGGAATATTATCTTGATTTGCGGATGTTCTTGCGTTTTATCAAGCTGATGCGCCATGATATGCCGATCAATACGCGGCTGGATGACATTCCGATCAAGGATGTGGATATTGCGTTTATTGGAAGCATTACAACATCCGAAATTTTTGATTTTCTGTCCTATCTTGCAAACGACCGCAATCCAAACCCGGACTCCCCTTCCCCTGATTACGGAATTTCAGCAACTGCCAGAGCAAGAAAGTTATCAGCAATCAAATCCTTTTATAAATATCTTACAGTAAGAACCAAACAATTGCAAGAAAATCCTGTGGCTGATCTGGAATATCCAAAATTGCGAAAAAGCTTACCAAAATACCTGACTTTTGAGCAATCTGCAGCACTTTTGCAAGCAGTTTCTGGACCGAATGAGAAAAGAGATTACGCAATTTTAATGTTGTTTCTTAACTGCGGCATCCGCCGGAGTGAACTGGTCGGTCTGAATTTATCGGATGTCTATGAGGACAGGATTCGTGTGATCGGCAAGGGCAACAAGGAGCGTTTTGTTTACTTTGGCTCTGCCTGCCGGAAAGCGATTGACGCTTATCTGCCGGAGCGAAATAAGCGGATTCTCTCTGACAACCGGGCATTGTTTGGCTCCAGAGATAATAACCGCATCAGTGTTACGGCGGTACACCGGCTGGTTAAGAAAGCGCTTTTACAGGCGGGACTGGATTCAACACAGTTTTCTGCCCATAAACTGCGTCATACAGCAGCGACGATGATGCTTTCCGGTGGCGTGGATGTGAAGACGGTACAGGAAGTACTGGGGCACGAAAACCTGAATACCACCCAGATTTACACACATATTGAAAATACGGAATTGAAGATTGCTGCGGAAGCGAATCCTCTTTCGAAGCTTGATTTTGCAGAAAAATGACATATAATAATATAAGCAACCGAAAGTTGACATATAAAATACTTGAAATGTGGTGTATGTGAATATCTGTTGGTGAGCGCATCGCAGCCTTGCGCAAAGAAAAGAATATTTCACAACTGCAGCTTGCCAAGGTAATGGGTGTTTCCCGCCAGGCAGTCAGCAAATGGGAAAATGATCAGACAGCTCCAGACACAATTAACCTGATCCGTTTAGCAGATGTTCTGGAGACAGACACAGAATATCTGGCAACAGGGGTTCACTCAAAGCTGAAATCACCGCCAACGGTTGTCACGGTTGTTCGGAATGCAGATAAAATCGTCGAAAGGGTCGTAGAAAAACCTGTCCCTGTTGAAAAAATCGTTGAAGTTGAAAAGATTATTGAAGTCCCTCGTATTAAGAGAGTAATTCGAGTGAAGTATCTGCGGAATCCTTTCGAATTTGCGGCGGTTGCACTGGCAGGATTGATAATTGGCTTTCTAATTGGAATTTTTGTTTGACCACACTTCCCTACTCTCCTGACAAAAAAGACACCGGCAGCGCGAAAGCGTTGCCGGTATTTTGATATGTTGACTTTATTACAATGCAGTTTCGATAGCTTCGCGAATGTTACGAACGCGATAAACGGTTAAACCCGCGGGAATATCCAGTTTTTCGGATCCGTTCCTTGGAATGATACACTTTTTAAAGCCAAGTCTTGCTACTTCGCCAAGCCGTTGGTTCATATTGGAAACAGAGCGGATTTCACCGGTCAGACCCACCTCGCCGATGGCTACCAGTTCACTGTCAATTACTTGATCCCGGTAAGAGGATGCAACCGCAAGAACCACAGGAAGATCTGCACCGGGCTCGTCCAGACGCAGACCCCCGATGACATTGATATAAGCATCGAAGATATTCAGCTTCATGCCGGCGCGCTTTTCGGCAACAGCCATCAGCAGTACCGCACGGTTGAAATCAAAGCCATCCGCAGCACGGCGGGGCACATTAAAAGTAGTCTTTGTCACGAGCGCCTGTACTTCAGCCAGAATTGGCCGCGTACCCTCCATCACACAGGCAACACAAGTACCGCTGGCACCCTCTGGGCGCCCCTCCAGGAGCATCTGGGAGGGATTTGGTACTTCGATCAATCCTTTATCTGCCATTTCGAATACACCGATCTCATTGGTGGAACCGAAACGGTTCTTAGCTGCCCGCAGAAGACGGTAAGAAGAATTTGGATCTCCTTCAAAATACAGCACGCAGTCCACCATATGCTCCAGAACTTTGGGGCCTGCAATGTTGCCGTCTTTATTGATGTGGCCTACGACAAAAACAAGGATACCTTGACTTTTCGAAAGCTGCATGAGTGCCATGGTGCAATCCTTGACCTGAGAGATGCTGCCGGGAGATGATTCGTTCTGCTCATTGTATAGGGTCTGGATGGAGTCGGCGATCAGAATGTCTGGTTGGATTTCTTCAACAGCTTCCAGCACATCGGAAAGCCGGGTTTCAGAAAGAATGTACAATTCATCTGGCGCAACACCCAGTCGCTGAGCCCGCAGCTTCAGCTGGCGCTCACTTTCCTCACCGGAAACATACAAAACTTTCCGGCCTGCACAGAGACTGTTGCAGATCTGCAGCAGCAGCGTGGACTTGCCGATGCCCGGCGCGCCGCCCACAAGGACGAGAGAACCCGCCACAGCGCCGCCACCCAACACACGGTCCAGTTCCCCCATTCCGGTGGAAAAACGGATCTCGTCACTGCTATCGACCTGAGAAATACGCTGGGGTTTGCGGCTCTGACCCACCGGTGCGGATTTGGCTTTTCCAACAGCAGCGGGCTTTTCGACGTGTTCCTGCATGGTGTTCCATGCGCCGCAGGCAGGACACCTCCCCTGCCATTTTGGATATTCACTGCCGCATTCGGTGCAGTAAAATACGGTTTTAACTTTCGCCATGGTTATCTCCTTCTTCTAACGACATAGGTTAATACATCTGTATGTAACTCAACAATACCGTTTTCTCTAAAGGTATCATACGTATAGTGAATAACACTTTGCTTGAGTACTTCATATCCTAGAAACACTTCGTTGAGAATTGTGACCATCTTGTCAGTTTGTAAATTGATTTCAAACTGGACAGGTAGTGGAATTTGGGTAGCTTTATGATGCTCTTTGATAGATGTGTTGATGACGAAGCAAGCAATTCCGTTGATGTGAAGACCGTTGCGAATTTGATAAAGCTTTTGTGTAAGCGATTCAACAGAGTCCAAATGCTCAAGAACCGAAATACCGAGAATCAAATCGTAGGAATTATCTTTGATTTGATAACTGTCAACAGGGCACACAATTCCATGAACAGACGTTTCTACATGATACTTTGCAGCATTTTCACGTAGTTGTTTAATTGCAAATTCCAGAATATCCACACAATCCATTCTGCAAGGGGTGTTCTGCATTTTTTGGAGGACTGGAATACAGTTTCTGCCAACACCACATCCAAGGTCAAGGCCTGCGAAGTGTTGTAGATGTAAAAAATAAGGAACCAAATCCATGACGGTTTTTACAGGCTTTGACAGCCAGCTTCCTGGTTCAAATAGAACATGATTGGCGTAGGCTTCCGTATGGGAAAAAGCCTCAGCGCTACGAATTTGGCTTATGCGTACATCATCCATCTTGTAAAAATATGCCCTCTCTATTTATAAAACAGCGCAACTGCTGTCCAGCTGCGACTTCAGCTTTTCATAGAAGCTGAGTTGGTAGTCTAACTTTTGGGTCCAGAGCGTTTGTGCAGTTGCGGTTCCAAGCTTCAGAGCTTTATATCGGATCAGTTTTTCAATCGTGCCATTTACACGGCTTAACTTATCTGCCAGCGGCATTTCACTGAACTGAATAAATTGCAGGGATTCATAGATACGGTAAACATCGAAACGGTCAATATTATCTGCATCACCAACAGTTTCACAAAAAGCTGTCCGCTCACATTCAAAATCTGCCTCATCGTCCACATGGATGGCGATGCCGTAGCAAATACGATTCACAGCATCAGCAGGCAATCCAAGGCTTTCCAGAAACGGTCTGGCAATGGCTGCACTGCGGCGCCCATGGTTTATCCGGTCTGCGCTTGTAGCCATTTCCTCGCAGTATGCAATATCATGCAGCAAACCGGCAATTACAGCATGGGTCACATGAAAGCCCTCAGCTTGGGCAATTGTTTTTGCGATATTGGCAACCCTATAGGAGTGCTCCAAGCGGTAGCTACGCTCGGATGGATGATTTTGCAGATAAGGACTGGACGCAAAGGTATTATTTAAAAAGGCCTCAGTTTTGCGAATTATCTCGACGTTCATGGCAATAACCTCTCTTTACTGTTTTGTGTTAATAATATCAATCATTTGTTCACCTGTCAAGAAAATTACAGACGGTTGCAGCAATGACGCAGCTTAGCTTTTGCTGGTATGTTTGATCCCGAAGTTTTGCTTCTTCTTCTGGATTGGACAGAAAACCACACTCTACCAAAATTCCTGTTTTTTCGATGTGTTCCATCAGGTAGATACCGTCTGCAGGTTTACAATGACGATTGCTGCCTGGATTAAGCGTCTGGATAAAGGCAGACTGTAAGCTTTCGGCCAGAAGCTGCCCCTCCCCTTTTTGACTGTAAAATACTTGCGCACCGCTATAGCGGCTGTCGGAAAATGTATTTTGGTGGATGCTCAGAAGCAGTGCGTTTTCAGTTTCGTTAACAAGCTTGACGCGGTTTTTCAGATCGGATACTTTTTTTGAGGCAATGGTTTCCCCTTGCGTGTAAACAGAAATATCGGATGTGCGTATCATTTTTGTATGTATTCCGAGTAAATGCATCAGATCATTAAGACGCAAGGCTATTTCCAGATTGAATGCGCTTTCCAGTTTTCCAGTGCAGGAGGTAGCACCGCCATCAACCCCGCCGTGTCCGGCGTCAATAATGACTGTATGATGGCGTTCCAGCGGGATCATCTGAGCAACGGCAGTTGTAGCAGCACTGCCCCAGTAAGTTGCAGTCAAAAAAATAGAAACGATCAGAATGTAAAACAGCAGTACCGACACATATTTTCTCAGCCTCATAGACAAACACCTCGGCATATTATTATGCTGCGACAACATGAATTTGAACACAAAAATCAGTTGTGATCCTGGTATAAATCGACATTTTGCTTGACATAGAAAATGCTTTCCTTTATACTTTTAATAAGTGAACGGAATGTAAACACGGTTAAAAATACGTTTCCGTTTAATGAATCTAAGGAGGATTTCATTATGAAGAAGAATTTCTGGAAAACCCTGGTGGGCAATTGGAACACCAAGACTGTTGTCGGTGTCGCAATCGGTGCAGCTTTGTTCGGCGTTCTGATGAACTTTGGTTCTATTAAGGTCTTCACCAACACCAATCTGACTACCGCAATGCTGGTTCCCGTTATCGTCGGCGGCCTGTTCGGACCTCTGCCCGCATTTGTTGCTGCAGGTGTCGGTAACGTTATCGCTGACCTGATCGGCGGCTGGGGTCTGTGGTTTGACTGGTCCGTCGGTAATGCTTTCCTGGGTCTGTTTGTCGGTGCTCTGCCCCTGTACGGTGCAAAGATTGAGGACGGTATTTTTACCGTCAAGCACATGGTCATCTACACCATCCTGTCCATCGTTGGTAATGCTCTGGCATTCGGTGTGATCACCCCCATCTTTTCCACCGTTTTCTATGGCAGTGAGCTGTCCATTACTCTGATGCAGTCCCTGTTCGGTGGCGTTTCCAATTGCGCTGTTCTGATCATTGCCGGTATCCCCCTGCTGAAAGCTATGGCTGCCCGCAATGCTCGCAACAGCAATCTGGCAAAAGAGTAATTCAGGTACTTAAACATGAAAAAAGCATTGATCGAATTCCGGGATTTTTCGTTTCGTTATAAGACCCAGAACGAGTTTACCCTGAAGGACATCAATCTGACCATCTATGAGGGCGAGAAGGTTCTCCTTCTCGGCCCCTCTGGATGCGGCAAGAGTACCTTGTCGAACTGCATCAACGGACTGATTCCTTTTTCTTTCCCCGGCGAGATCAAGGGATCGTGTAAAGTAGCTGGCATGGAAACTTCCTCTGCCAGCCTTTTTCGTTTGAGTGGCAGTGTCGGAACCGTCCTCCAGGATTCCGATGCCCAGTTTGTGGGTCTTTCCGTGGGTGAAGATATCGCCTACGCACTTGAAAATGACAATATGCCCCGCCCCCAGATGCTGCCCATGGTACAAAATGCGGCAAATATTGTGGGTATGGGCGATTTTTTGGAGCATGTGCCCTATAACCTCTCCGGTGGCCAGAAGCAGCGCGTCGCACTCGCTGGCATTATGCATGGCGATGTGCAGGTTCTGCTTTTTGACGAGCCGCTTGCAGCGCTGGATCCCAGCATGGGTATGTTTGCAGTCGACCTGATCGACCGTATCCACCGGGAGCAGGATAAGACGGTGCTGATCATTGAGCACCGCCTGGAAGATGTGCTCTACCGTCATGTCGACCGCATCATCCTGATGGAAGAAGGCAGGATCGTATCTGATACGACACCTGCAGAGCTTCTTTGCAGTAATCTGCTCCATACCCGGGGCATTCGTGAACCGTTGTACATCACGGCCATGAAGCATGCAGGCTGCGTTCTGAAACCCGAGGATCATCCGGAAGATATTTCCACCATGAATCTGGAGCCCTATAAAACTGCAATCATCGCCGACTTTGAGAAGCTACAGCCTGAGCAGCCAAAGGAAGCCAGAGAAGAACTGGTTAAGGTTGACCATGTTTCTTTTGCTTACGGAAAGAAGAAGGTTCTTGACGATGTAACCCTGTCGATCTACCGTGGTGAACGTATTGCGGTGGTTGGCAAAAACGGTGCGGGCAAATCTACCCTTGCCAAGCTGATGTGCGGCATTATCCGTCCGAAGCAGGGTGAAGTCACTGTGCTGGGCGAAAACTATATGAGCATGACCATTCGCGAAATCGGTGAAAAGATCGGTTATGTTATGCAGAACCCCAACCAGATGATTGTTAAGGACATTATTAAGGATGAGGTTGCGCTTGGATTGACACTGCGTAACTTCACGCCGGAGCAGATCGAGGAACGTGTGGCGGAAGCCTTGAAGATGTGTAACCTCTACCCCATGCGCAACTGGCCCGTTTCCGCAGTCAGCTATGGTCAGCGCAAACGAATTACGATTGCCAGCATTCTTGCTATGAAACCGGAAATCATCATTCTGGACGAGCCGACTGCCGGACAGGATTACCGTGTTTATACGGAAATCATGACATTCCTGGAGGAACTGAATAAGGTTCACGGTATCACCATCCTGTTTATCACGCATGATATGCATCTGGCAATTGAGTATACCGATCGTGCGCTTGTTTTCAGCGAAGGTAAATGCATCAGCTCAGATAATGTGTTTAAGGTGCTCAGTGATGAAGAGGTCATCGAAAAAGCAAACCTGAAGCAGACTTCCCTGTATACGCTGGCTTCCCGCTTGGGATTGAATGCACAAGAGTTCATCCGGCACTTTATTGAAACAGAAAGGCGGGGCAGAGAATGAATGATAGACTGATTATTAACCTCATTCCTGGCGATACCTTCCTGCATAAGTTGTCTGGCGCAAGTAAAACCAGAATGTTTGCAGTTCTGATTGTTGTGACCATCATGACATTTGACGTGCGCATTCTCATTCCTCTTTTTGTAGCCAGCCTGATTGCGTTTTTCTCCGTCAAGCCTGATTGGAAGCAGATCTGGTGGCTGGTTGTGCTGGTGGTGGTTGGTAATATCACGAACTTGATATTGTATTGGCTGGCATCTCCGGATGCAGGCATGGAATACAGCAACGGCAGTACAGTGCTATATAAATTCAATGACTATCTGATCGTCACAGCCGAAACTATGTGGTATCTGTTTGCCCGCATGGTGAAGATGATGGCCACATTCTTCTTGTCGCTGGCCTATATTCTTGCTATTACGCCCTCAGAAGTAGCAGCAGGCCTTTATTCCATGGGATTGCCCTATAAGCTTTGCTCTGTAGTTGCACTGGCTCTGCGTTATATCCCGGATATCGGCAGAGACTATACCAACATTAAGATCTCCATGCAATGCCGCGGGGTGGAACTGGATCCCAAGCGTGCCAGTGTGATGACCCGGTTGAAGCAAACTGTGCTGATTCTTATTCCGTTGATTATCTCCTCTTTTGACCGGATCGGCAATATTGCAAATGCAATGGATTTGCGCGGCTTTGGTAAAAAGAAAAAGCGTACCTACTATTCTGAGCATGAGCCGACGAAAGCGGATAATGTTTTCAAAGTTGCATATACCATTATTGGTATTTTCTGTGCAGTTTACATCATCTGCAAAATCATCTGGCCGCCGGAAATGACTGTTTGGTATCCATTCTGATTTTTTCTGCAGCCCGGATCCATTCTGAACAGAGCCGGGCTCAATTTCCTGAAAGAAGGTTTTGTTATGAGTTCGAAACCCCGTGTTGTATTGATGACTGACTTTGGCATTGATAATATGGGTACAGCAGCGATGGAGGGTGTAATTTCTTCCATTGATAATGAACTGATCTGTACCAATCTGACCCATCGCATTGAACCATTCAACACCTGGCAGGCAAGCGGCGCACTGATGTATGTGGTTCCTTTCTGGCCCGCAGGCACGGTATTCGTCAGTGTAGTTGATCCTGGCGTTGGCACACGCCGCCGTGCCAGCGTTGCAAAACTGAAAAATGGCTGCTATGTTGTTACCCCCGATAACGGTACTTTGACGCATATGTACTACAAGGTCGGTATTGAGGCTATTCGTGAGATCGATGAGAATGTGAATCGTCTAAAGGGTACGGAAGGTACTTCCATTTTCCATGGCCGTGACTTGTTTGCCTACTGTGCTGGTAAGCTGGCTGCAGGTGTGATCGATTTTGAAGGCGTTGGATCTGAATATCCTGTCAGCGAAGTGATTCTGCATGATACACTGTTTAATCCGAATGTGCAGTCTGGATGTGCAGAAGGTGTCATTACCGAGGCAATGGCTCATTTTGGAAATCTGAATACAAATATTCCGATTGATGCTTTCAATACTGCAGGATTCCGGTTTGGTGATATGGTTCATGTAACCATTACTCATGAAGGCAAGACCCATTTCAACGAAAGTGTTCTGTATGAAAAATCCTTTGGCTTTGTTAAGCAAGGGGAACCGATTGTATTTAACGGAAGTATGCTCTACGTTGGTATCGCATTGAATCAAGGTCATTTCACTAACAAATACGGTATCGGTGGCGGAGAAGCATGGAAAGTGAGGATTACAAAAGAATGAAACCCTGTATTGTATGGCAGACTGATTTCAGTCTGAAATGGGGCGCTGTGGCAAGCATGCGCGGTGTCTGCAAGCAGATCGATCCGACTCTGGAATGTGTGGATATTACACACGACATTGAACCCTATAATATTATGGCAGCTTCCCGGGAAATTGCTTATGTAGAGCCTTTCTGGCCCAAAGGAACGGTGTTTGTCAGCGTGGTCGACCCCGGTGTTGGTACTTCCAGAAAGGCCTGCTGCGCCAAACTGAAGGATGGTAATTATGTGATTACGCCTGATAATGGCAGTCTGACACATCTGTATTACTTTGTGGGCATTGAAGCTGTCCGCGAGATTGATGAGACAGTTAACCGTTATAAGGGTACTGAGGAAGTTTCCGTATTCCATGGCCGCGACCTGTTTGCTTATACTGCTGCAAAATTGGCTGCCGGCATCATTGATTTTGAGGGTGTTGGCCCCGAATACCCTGTGGAAGATATTATTGTCTATCCCAGAAAACTGGTTATTGCCGATATTGATGGTGATACTGTCAAGGGAATTGTGTCTTCTGTAAGCGATCCCTTCGGAAGCATTGTCTTCAATATTGCTGTGAAGGATTTTGTTAAGGCTGGTTTTGCGCACGGCGATCTGGTTCATGTTTTGCTGCAGCATAACGGTGAGACTGTTTTTGATCAGGAAGTTTTGTATCACAAGTCCTTTGGCTTTGTTCCCGATGGTGAGCCCATCATCTTCAATTCGTCTTCCACCTATGTTTCTCTGGGTCTGAATATGGCATCTTTCCGCGATAAATACAGCATTGGTGCCGGCGCAGACTGGGATATTGTCCTGACCAATACCGGAAAGAAGGTTGTTGTCAATGCGTAACTTTCTTGTTATGCAGACTGACTTCTCTCTGAAGTCTGCTGCAGTTTCTGTTATGCACGGTGTCTGTTATCAGGTTGACCGTGAGCTGATCGTAGAGGACATCAGCCATGAGGTGGCAAAGTGGAATCCCTACGCTGCCAGCACCAATCTTGCCTATGCCCTTCCCTACTGGCCCGTGGGTACTGTCTTTGTTTCCGTTATTGATCCTGGTGTGGGCACTGACCGAAAGGCCTGCGTCGCAAAGACCAAGAACGGCTACTACATCGTGACCCCCGATAACGGTGCCCTGACCCAGGTTGCAGAGCAGTATGGCATTGAGGAAGTTCGTATCATCGATGAGACCGTCAACCGCTATCCCGGTACCGAAGGTGTAAATATCTTCCACGGCCGTGACCTGTTTGCTTACTGCGGCGCAAAACTGGCTTCCGGCAAGATCACTTTTGAAGAAGTTGGCCCCGCCTACGATGTATCCGAGACCGTGATTATCGACACGCCTCCTGCTTATGTCAGTGACAGTGTGATCCACGGCTTCAATATGACCTGTAATGCAAACTTTGGCATCAACGTGTCCAATATTCCCGTTGCGCTGCTGGAAGAGATCAACGTCAAGATGGGTGATATGGTTCGCCTGACCGTTACCCACAACGGTAAGGTCCACTTTGATGAGGATGTTTTGTACCATCGTTCTTTCGGTTATGTCGCCCCAGGTGAGCCGATCTGCTATAACGCAGAAGGGATGCTGCTTGGTTTTGCGCTGAATCTGGATAACTTCATGGAACACTACAATACCCAGCCCGGCCCAGACTGGCGGGTTACCATCAGAAAAGCATAATTGTTGCCCCGGTGCATCGACACCGGGGCATTTGTATCAGATATCGAAGGCGGGATTCATGCAATAGACGTTCTTTTGATTCAATTTTTGACGGAGCAATTCTACTGCCTCACCGAACCGCTGGAAGTGTACCACTTCCCTTTCTCGCAGGAATTTGATCACATTGTTGACATCCGGATCATCGGAAAGACGGAGAATGTTATCATAAGTTACGCGGGCTTTCTGTTCTGCACCTAGATCTTCACACAGATCAGCCATAGGATCGCCCTTGACCTGCATGCTGGCAGCTGTCCATGGGAAGCCGGAGGCAGCTGTGGGATACACACCTGTTGTGTGATCTACAAAATAAGGTGCAAAAGCAGAATCCTGAATCTGGGAGTCTTTCAGATTGCGGGTAAGCTGATGAATAATTGCACCGATCATCTCGAGGTGACCGAGTTCCTCTGTGCCAATGTCTGTCAGAAGTCCCTTTAATTCATCGAAAGGCATGGAGTAACGCTGAGAAAGGTAACGAAGAGATGCACCCAGTTCCCCATCGGGGCCGCCGTACTGGGAGATGATGATTGCGGCAAGCCGGGGATTCGGCTTATCGATTTTGACAGGATATTGCAGTTTCTTATCATAAATAAACATACTTATACCTCCTTATTTGCGGCGTATTCCCAAGGCCATGGATCATCCAGCCACTGGTAACGCTGCCCTTTTGAAGGCGTGCGATGATTCAGAGGGTGGCAATTTTTCGAAAATTCTTCCTTGCATTTGTGGTAGACTTCCTGATAGCTTTGATAGAGTTCCAGTGCTTCTTTGTCGTCCCGATGGGTGTCCAGATAGAGTGCAAGTTCCTGAATGGCAAATGCAAGAACCTGAAGTTCTGTCTTTGGTGTAACGGGGAGTTCGTTTTTGTTGACCATTCCCATAAAAGGCAGGTCAAGTCCGGGATAAATCGTTCCGCGTATGATACCAGCTCTGGCATCATATTTCGGTGGATTCTCCAGCTGAAAAGGTACATAGGGATTCGCTAAAGGTGCTGAGGCAGGGAGATGTCCTTCGGCACCACGCCGCGGTCTTTGATTGCGTTGCAAATCATATTCCTCCGATCATTTTAAATTGGAATGTGTTTCCGTGTCATCTTATGTGTGGGATGACGACGATGTGCGGGTGTTTTCGGGGTAAATACAATTCCCTGTTGACTTATTTTCAGATAATCCTTATAATTGTGTAGAACAATTATATGGAGGTAGGAAGATGTATCCACTTGTATATCAAACTGATTTCGGTCTTGTTGACGGTGCAGTCAGTGCTATGTACGGTGTAGCTTACAGCGTTAACCCTGAACTAAAAATTCATGATCTGACTCATGATATTACACCTTTTAATATCTGGGAAGCCAGCTACCGCCTGATCCAGACCATCAATTACTGGCCCGCAAATACGGTCTTTGTTTCCGTTGTTGACCCCGGCGTCGGATCTGACCGGAAAAGTGTTGTCGTAAAGACAAATAGTGGGCGTTACATTGTAACACCAGATAACGGCACGCTGACCCATGTTATCCGTCAGGAGGGTATAGCCGAAGCGCGTGAGATTGATGAAAGCGTCAACAGACTTCCCCGCTCCGGTGAGAGTTATACGTTTCATGGCCGCGATGTCTATGCCTACACTGGTGCCAGATTGGCATCAGGTATGATCGATTTTGAAGGCGTTGGTTCTCAGCTGGACGTTGATAAGCTTGTGAGTCTGCCTATTGTTGAACCTATTCTGAAAGGAAATGCGGTATGCGGTACAATTGATGTTCTGGATGTTCGCTTTGGCAGCTTGTGGACCAACATTCCCCGCACGCTTTTTCTGCAGACCGGTATAAAATTCGGTGACCGTGTCAGTATCACGATTGAAAACGATACCCGTACCGTCTATCGAAACATTATCCTCTTTGCACGCAGCTTTGCGGATGTTTATGTTGGTGAGGCACTCAGTTATGTAAACAGTCTTGACTGTGTGGCGGTAGCCATCAACCAGGGTAGTTTTGCCCGCGCCTACAATATCGGTACAGGAAACTCTTGGCGCATTCGTATTGAGCCATTTGAGGGCTTCTGATCCTCCGTCTGAAAACAGTGAATCCTCCGTATGTTGCACTCATACGGGGGATTGTTCTTTTTGAGAAATCAGAGTATTTTTGCCTTGGAGGGTTTGTTGGAGCAATACATGAGCAGCACATTGTCTCCAACACATGGAACAGCTTCACCTGCATTGATCCATTTTCTCTTGACGTAAGTAATCCCTTCCACTGTATACTCTACTTTGATGATATAAGGAAAGGTAGCCCCATCTAATGCATCCATTCGAACAGGCTTTCTGTTGACTTTTAGCCACCACTGCTTCGCTACAGAAATAACAGTTCCTGTTGTTTGTTGATCCATAAGTATCCTCATTGTCATTTTAGAAGAAGAACAATTCTTCAAATTTCTTGTCTAAAGCTATACACAGAATCAGAGCCAGCTTAGCCGTTGGATTGAATTGCCCTGTTTCGATTGAACTGGTCGTATTGCGGGATACACCGACCATGTCTGCCAGCTGTTGTTGCGAAAACCCTTTTTCAGTTCGAGCTGCCTTGAGGTTATTTTTTAATATCAGCTTTTCGTTCATGCTCATACCACACTTCTGACTATGAATGCGCCAAGTTTTCTTGTCAAGCAATTTTCAAAAAAACTGAACACCCGGATTCGTCCGGGTGTTCAAGAACGCTGTTACTCGCCACGGAACAAAAAACATCCCCGGTCATGGGAATAGATAATGCCGATGGCCTGCAGGTAGGAATAGATAATTGTTGTGCCGACGAATGTCATTCCATGCGATTTCAGATCATTTGAAACAGTATCGGATAATGCAGAACGGGTTTGATCAACTTCATAAACTGTTTCGCCCCTGGTGAAGTGCCAGATATACGCATCAAAGCTTCCCCATTTCTGCTGAATTTTCAGGAAAACAGCTGCATTCTGAATAGCTGCATCAATTTTGCAGCGGTTGCGGACAATCCCGGTATCCTGCATCAAGGACTGTATTTTTCGATCATCATAACACTGCACCACATGTGGATCAAACCCATCGAAAGCCTTGAGAAAATTTTCACGCTTGTTGAGGATCGTTTCCCACGAAAGCCCTGCTTGAAAGGATTCCAGAACCAGCAATTCAAACAGTTTTTGCTCATCATGCTGAGTCCTGCTCCATTCTGAATCGTGATATGCAAGATAGGCTGGATTCTTAAGATTGCACCAGCGGCAGCGTGTGCGGTTCATTGGCAGTTTCCCTCAATCAGTGATCAGATAGGCATTAACGATTTCACCGTAGTATGCGATATGGAAATCTTCATTACTGCCCGGATTGGAGCTGTCAACACCCTTAGGATAGTAACGGTTGAGGATGCTTTCCGGCAGCATAGGAATATTTTGTGTGTGGCTGCAAAGAACTTTGCATTCCAGTGTCAGAGGAAGCTGGCGGATGCCGGGTGCGGCAACAATATCGGAATCAACGGTCTCCAAACCTAATTCAGCAAACTTATTGGTGTCGCGGCCGGATTTGGTGCCGCAAAAACCAAGAATTTTGCTGTCAACCTTTCCATAGGGGATGTTGACGGTGAATTCCCTACTTTCGTCCAGCATCCGGCGTGTATGGCGGCCAACACGCACATAAGCAACGAAGACAGGTCTTCCCCACTCAATACCAATTGTACCCCAGCCGATGGTCATAGTATTGACCTCGTCACCTGCCTTCGTGGTCAGCAGAATGCCCTTTTTCATTGCCTCGCAGATATGACCTGCATAATCAAATGCATTGATTGCCTGTTTCATAAAGATTCCTCCTATAATTTGTTTTTATCATTCTATCACAGCCAGCCGATTATTTCCACAGAAAAGTATAAGCGGGTTCCATAATTGCTTTTTTCGGCAGTTTATGATATTTTGAACAAAAAGCCGTGTATCTGCAACGATACACGGCTTTTTTATTACCTGATATTTTTGAGACCATCGTACAGTTCATTAAAGGACTTTGTCCGGTCACATCTTCCATATGAAAAGACTCTATTTTCTCCAAATTCCAGAAGAAAACATTTTGTCAATTCTTCAACGGTCTGCTCTAAAGTGGTAAAAAACTGCTGATATGCAAAATTGCCCGCAGGCGAATCTTCTTCAAAACAACTTGTTATGAGAGACTCCGTTACCTGATCCAGAGGATACATCTTTAAATGCATCAATTCATGGACAATCACTTCTTCCAGATTTTCCTGCTTGGGATTGACTACATTCAGAAGAAGAATTGCCTTCCTGTCGTCACAATCGATCTTGAAATCTCCTGTTTTGGGCCATGCGGGATCTTCAACCAAGTCAAGTTTTACATCCCATGCAGGTGTAATCCGTAGTTTTTGGATATACTTTTCAAACAGTTCTGTGATATTTTCCTTGTCGATCATCATACGTCACCCTATTATATTATGCAGTACGGCCGGTCAGACTCTTGGCCAGGTCAATCAGATATTGAGTATCGTCAAATACATCCAGCGCTTCAATTGCATAATCAGTGTATTTCTGAACCAGTTCTTCGCACTTCTGAAGACCATACAGGCGAACGAAGGTATTTTTTGCGGCATCGGTGCCAACACCCTTACCCATTTCTTCGGTTGTGCCGATGACATCCAGCATATCGTCACGAATCTGGAAAGCAAGGCCGAGACCGGCTGCAAACTTGGCTGCCGCGTCAATTTTATCCTCGTTACCACCGCTGGCGATGACACCCAGAACGCAGGCTGCATTGATCAAAGCACCTGTTTTCCGGTCTTGAATGGCCAGAACGTCCTCTTCGGTGCATTCGCGCTGCTCTGCTTGAATGTCCAGCACCTGGCCGCCAACCATGCCCAGAGAACCGGCACATTCGGAAAGAACACCGATGGCGAAGGCCATATCTGCAGGATCCGGAAGCTGTGCTGTGGAAGCAACGGTAAATGCGTCGGTCAGCAGTGCGTCACCGGCAAGAATTGCCATGGCTTCGCCGTACACCTTATGATTGGTTGGGCGGCCGCGGCGGAAATCATCGTTATCCATACTGGGAAGATCGTCGTGGATAAGGCTGTAAGTATGGATCATCTCAACTGCTGCAGCGAAAGGAGCGGCAGTCTTCCAATCCGCACCGCATATACGGCAAAACTCAAATGTAAATACAGGGCGCAGACGCTTTCCTCCTGCCAGCAGACTGTACTCCATGGCCTCAAAAAGCTGTTTTTGAGGAAGATCATGGAATCTACTATACCAATCGGAAAGATATTTTTCAATAAACTCCCGGTACTCCGTAGAACGCACCATATCATTCATCTGCAAAATCCTCCTCAACAGGGCTTCCGTCGGGTGCTGTCATGATCTTCTTTACTTGCAGCTGAGCCTCGTCCAGCAGTTTACTGCAGCTGCGGACCAGCTCGGTACCCTCCTGAAACAGCTTCAGAGATTCTTCCAGTGCCACATCGCCCCGTTCCATGGCGCGGACGATCTGTTCCAGACGGGCCATATTCTGCTCGAAGGATTTGTTCTTCTCATTCATTTCCCATTCTCCTTTACATCTGTTACGGTGGCGGAGATTCTGCCGTCATGGAAATATACGCCGATAGAATCACCGGTATGAAGCTGTGATACGGACCGCACCACTCCCCCATCGGGTGTCTGCGCCATGGCATAACCACGGGTCAGAACTTTCAGAGGACTCATAGCATCCAGCTTGGCAGTCAGTGCAATATAACGCTGGTTATTGCGGTTAATGCACTGGTCTTCTGCTGCTACAAGGCGGTTTTGCAAAAGTTCAAGGCTTTTTTGCCGCTGCTGCAGATAGCCCATGGGGCTTTGCAGAGCCGGGGATTTGCTGAGTACATCCAGATGCTGCCGTGCCGACTTTAATTGCCGGCTCAGCGCAGTTGCCATAGCGGCAGACATGGCATCCAGGTTTTGCTCCAGTGCCAACCGGTCCTGTACTGCCAGTTCTGCTGCATTGGAGGGTGTTGCGGCGCGCAAATCTGCCACAAAGTCGGAAATAGTGACATCAGGTTCATGTCCGACAGCAGAAATGACAGGTATTTCAGACTCGTAAATCGCGTAAGCAACGCGCTCATCGTTAAAAGCCCACAAATCTTCAATGGAACCGCCGCCGCGGCCAACGATCAGAAGATCGGCCAGTTTGTAGTGGTTGGCATAGCGAATCGCTGCAGCAATTTCCCCGGGGGCTTCGATACCCTGGACACGAACTGGAAGAAGCCGTACTTGTGTTAAGGGATAGCGCTTGCGTAGAATGCGCAGCATATCGTGAATAGCAGCACCGGCGGAACTTGTGACAATAGCGATTGTGCCCGGATATTTTGGGATCGGTTTTTTATGTGCCGGATCAAACAGCCCCTGTGCGGCCAGCTTGGCCTTGAGCTGCTCGAATGCAGCATAGAGATCACCGATGCCATCCATGACCATTGCGGTGCAGTAAAGCTGATAGACGCCGTCACGGGGATAGACAGAAATCTTGCCCATTGCGATCACTTTCACGCCGTTATCAGGCCGGAACCGCAGTCGCATGGCACTGCCTTTGAACATGACGCATTTTAACTGGGAGTTTTCATCCTTTAAGGTGAAATAATGATGTCCTGAGGGATATACTTTGTAGTTGCTAATCTCACCACGAACGGCAACGCTGCCTAGCAGTGTATCGGCATCCAGCTTACAGCGGATATACTCATTCAACTGGGAGATGGACAGTACGTTCTGTGCCATTGTTATCCCTCCATGGCACGGTGTGCAAGAACTGCTACACCCATTGCATTATCCGTAGAATATTGTGGTTGTGAAAAAATAGGATCAAACTGCGCAGTGAGCTGCCGCAGCATGGAATTGGATGCTACGCCACCGGAGAAGACTACCCGCAAACCGGGATATTCCTTTAGCGCATTTTCTGTGGCTTTCGAAACTGCACCAACCACGCAGCGCAGAGCAAACGCAGCGGTTTCTGCAGGAATATCATACTTCTGATGGAATTGCTGCACTTTATTCTGAACACCGGACAGAGAAAACTCAAGTCCGGGGCATTTGACCTTAAATGTTTCTTTCATTTGAGCTTCTATGCTCAAAAAATCGATCTGCTTGCCGGACGGGAAAGGCAGTTCCAAGAGCCGGCCGGTTCGGTCAATCAACTGACCGGCTGAAATGTCCGTGGTGCCGCCAATCCTGGTGCAGCGGACGTTATTCCCTTCCGGCTCGACCAGAAGTAATTCCGTTGTACCACCGGAAAGATGCCATGCAAGATGCGGCTCATCCATCAATTCCATATGGCCGGCACTCCAAAGCGATGCAGCCACATGTCCCTGTTGATGAGAAACTTCGACCAGTGGAATATCCAGCATATCGGAAATCAGCTTGGCATGGGAGTAACCGACCATGAAACAGGGCATATAACTGCCATCAACAGCCCGGGGGCGTGTACTGACTCCAACGGCAGTGATGGTTTCCATACGGACATCGGAAAACAGCCTGCCAGAAAGCTCCGGCAGGCTTTTGATATGTGCAAATACAGCGTCAGACTGGCGCAAGCCAAGCTCTCCCTGCTTGACAGGGAGAAGTCTAGAGCAATTTACACCATCATGGCCATCGAAAAATGCAAGAGAGGTGGTGTAATTGCTGGTATCGATACCAATGACGCTCATTCTGTAACCTCGACAGTTTCTTCTGCCTTAGGTGCGTTCAGACTCCGTGCAAAAGCACCCAGAATACCATTGACAAAGGAGCCGGTATCATCTCCATCATACTTCTTGGCAATACGGACTGCTTCTGAAATTGCAACACCGGTAGGAACATCGTCAACATACAGAATCTCATAAATTGCAAGCTGCATAACGCTGCGGGTCAAACGGGAGATACGATTGACATCCCAGCCAATGGAAAACTTCTGAATGGTCTCATTCAGATCTTCTTCGCGGTTTGCAACACCGGAGGTAACGGCATCAATATAGGCACGTTGCGCACGACTGGGGCGCTCTGCGTAAACATCATTTTCTGCTGAGAGCTTACCGTAGTAATTCCGCTCCAAGCGGGTCGCTACGACGGCATTTGGTTCTTCACCGGTAAAATTCCGGCTATAAATTAAATGTACAGCCAGTTCTCTGGCGTTTCCTCTTGTCATAGCCGTATCCTTACTGACGTGCAATGCGGCAGACATTCATGTTAGCCTGCGTAACCTTCACGCCTGTCATAGATTCAACAGCCGAGATAACAGAAACCTGTACATTCTTGGCAATATCGATCACACTGTAGCCGTACTTAACAATCAGATTACACTCGATCGCCAGAGAGTTATCCTCTGCAATATAGATTCGCATATTCTTACCACCCCAGCTCTTGCGGGTGTGCAGGCCTTCTACACCTTCGACCTCCTGTGCTGCATGTGCAACGATGGTTGCAATGACATCCTCAGAGATCATCACATTGCCGTTCTCCTGAACCTGGGTAATGTAACGCTTATTTTCAGCCATAGGGATTTCCTCCTAAATCTCGCCGTGCATAGTTATGGCACGACATAGTTTCTGTTATTGTACCACAATTTCCAAAAGAATACAACTGTTTTCTATTGCTTAACTGATAAAATCCCCGGAGAAACACTCCGGGGATTTTGGTTAATGTACTTCCACAACGCGAATATCATCAAGAGTATATTCTGACTGGGACATAACGATATCGGCAATGACAGCCACATCTTCCTGCTGCAGGCCGCCTTCCGGTGCGGATACTGCAACAGATATTCCCTCATTGCTCATATAGGCAACACAGTCAGTATAACCCTTTGCAATGATCAGACTTTCGATCTGAGCTTCTGTCAGTGCGGTCTGAACAATATCTCCCAACTCTGCAGCAGATTCTTCCGCTTTGGTTTGATCGGAATTCACGGAAACATCCTGTAGCAGACTGACTGCGCTGTCGCGTGCCTGCTGCCTGGACAGTCGAACAGCTGCAAAGTAGTCTGTGGCTGTATTTACCTCTGCATCAGTCAGAACAGCATCGTCAGTAAGCAGTAATGTGTCGTCGGACATGACTTTCTCTACGTTTAATGTGTCAGTCAGATTTTTGGCAGCAGTTTGCTCTGTATAGAGCCAGTTTACATAGATGCCGGTGCAGACCGTTACAAGCACCGCGGCTGCCACCATATTCTTCTTCCAGGTTTTCATAAAGAATCCTCCCATTCATTTCATTTTCAGTACGGTAATTCGTTCAGAACTGATTCCGGTTACACCGGAAACAGCTTGCACAATAGACAGTTTTACAGCAGGCTGGTCACCACCCTGGCAGACAATGATTGCACCAAGGTAAACCGGTGGCGTTACCGTGCGGATCAGTCCCTGTTCTTCCCTGTCTGCATTTGTAACGATAACGGTTTCGACACGTACGCTTTCAGAATTATTTGAGAGATTGCGATCTTCGTCGGTCTGGTAGATTGTTTCTGCACCTGCAGCTTCTGTTAATAGAACTTTTACTTTACCCACACCGGAAATCTGTGCCAGTATTTCTTCCAGCTGCTCCGCCTGTGTTGCAGGTTCTTCTTGATGAATCACGGTTTCCTGCTGCTTTACTGTATTATTGTCATCAGAAAGTGACATCAAAAGGATACCGGTACAAAGAATCAGCAGTACATATTTGTAGTTCTTAAACAGTTCCTTTACCTTTTTGCTGATATCTATGCGATCCATAATTGATTCTCCTTCGAGATTCCCATTTCATCACACAGCCATGCCTGCATGGCTGTTTTGGCGTAGGGAGAAATTGCTCCTTGAAGCCGAACTGCAGATGGAACAGGTATTTCGTCCTGCGTAAGCGTTATTTCTACGTCCAAAGCAGCCTGATAGAATTTGGCTTTGTCCAAGATATATGCTTCACATTGCTCCTTTATGATGCCTTGTAATTGCTCTGTTGTAAATTCATGTCCCTGTGCTGCAAGCGCATCCCCCTGTAAGGATAGATCCAGAGGCATATCAAATAGTGTATCCAGTGTAATGTCTGTGATAGGAGAAATTGCGGTAAATGCTAAAAATAATCCGCCAATCAACTGAAGCAGTACTGCACTGCCGCTTTTTTTTACATGAAGCGACTGCAAAACACCAAAGAGAATCGCTGCAACAGTTACGGATAAAATGTAGGTTCCAAGTGATTCCATTTATCCTACTCCTCTTAAGAAGCATACAAGACTGATCAACAGGATCAAAGAAATGGTTCCCGTCATAGCCAGCAGTAGCCCCAGCGCAGTTGAAAAATCCTGTACCAATTCACTGACAGATTTACATGCAAAGATAGAACAGACGCTGCCCGTTGCCTTCAAAAGCAGATAATGTGCAGCGATTCGAAGGAATGGTCCAATCCATATTGCAATAATCGCAAAGAGTCCATAAATCCCTGCTGCATTTTTCAGAGAACCGGCGCCAACAAGAACAGCCTCCGATGCATCCGACAGGATCCCTCCAACCACAGGTACGGCGCTGGAAATTGCCAGCTTTGCAGCTTTCAGTGCAGCAGCATCGGTGGCACCGCTCACGACACCTGTGATGCTGATGTACCCGGTGTAGATATACAAAATTGTTTTTAATAGCCAGGTTGTTGCCCACTTAATCATATCGCGCAGTTTTTTGAGAATATCTTCCCCAATTGCACAGCAGGCAACAGCCAGAAGTAAGAACAAATAGACCATTGGTGTTAACAGCTTTCCGATCAGAGAAGTTAACAGTGCATCGAAAAGTGCTGTACCGGCATAAAGCGCGGCGGAACTGCTGACACCCCCCTGCCCTGCCATTGCAGCAGTCATAACAGGCAGAAGCAGCTTTCCGTATTCGCTGATCTGTGTAACAGTAACGCTTGCCAGATTCACAAGAGAACCTGTTGACTGCAATAGAATGAGTGCAATTGCGGTACCTCCGGCAAGGTTTACTGTCTTCTCCGATGTGCCCGGAAAGGTTCGAAGCAGGGATATGGCGATAATTACTGCTGTAATGTGTAGACAAACAGAAGCGGCTTCCTTCAGATCCGGACGGATATACACCAGAGCGTCACGGAACACTTCCAAAAGTCCCTGTGCAAAATTCTCCTGTTCTGCTGGCATGAATTTTTCGGCATGCTCTGGAACTTCGGGTGCAGTAAGATCCTGTGCGCGTACTGGTGTAGCAAGGGTTATGAACAGTACAAGAATGATCAAAATCCGCTTCATAATTCCCCCAGTATCTTTTGCATCAGGTCAAGCAGCGCATTGAATAACGGAATGGATAAGTACAATATGACGGCAGTACCAACCAATTGTAAAGATTTTCCCATAGATTCATTGCCAGCGTCCTTACAAACAAGATTTGCAATTTCCATGACAATTCCGATACCGGTCACCTTCAGAAGAATTTTAACCATATTGTCATTCAGTCCGCCTAAATTTTCCAAAGTTTGTAAAAAGTCAAGTACGGGCTGTAAATATGCGAAAGCTGCAAGTGTACACATGCAGCACACGGCGATTGCCAAAATTGTACCAATTTCCTTATTATGGCTTTTCAGCGCCAAAACAAGAATCACTGCAAGCAACACAGCGCCGCATACCTGTAAAAATAGTGTCATCAGAACTCAAATAGTGTTTTTACAAGATCGAACAAATCTGCAATTTTTTGAGCAAGCATCATTAATACAACAACAAGTCCGGCCAGTGTGGTCATAGTAGCCTGCTCATCACGTCCCGAACGGGACAGCACCTGATTTAAAATAGAAACAATAATGCCGATTGCGGCAATCTTAAAGATTAAATCAATGTCCATATTTATACAAACAGAATTGCCAGTGCCGCACCGGCACATAATCCCAATGTCTGATAGCTGCGCAGGCGTATATCACGACCCTGTGACATCTCTTCTATCTGCTCTCTGCAATATGTGCGCACTGCCTCCAGCCCTTGAAGCTGTCCCTCCAGATCAAATCTTCCGAGAGATGAGCCTAGAATACACACAGCCTCCTGAATTCGTCGAGGTAATTGCCCGGATGTAGCCGCAGCAATAGCAAGACAGCTTTGTACATCCGGTGAGATTTGAGATTCCAGCTCCTTTGCCAGATTGATAAGCAACCGACCGATGCATCCGCTTCGCTCAGTGCCAGCCAAACGGCACAGGTCAGGCAATGGACTTCTGCGGTATTGCAGCTCGCAGGACATATAATCCAGTGCGCAAATTAACTGCCGCAGATCCTGCTCTTCCCGGCGGTATGCAGAACTGACCATATACCCTGCAAATCCACATCCACAAATAATCAAAGCTGCACCAATCCATTTAAACATTATGGAATCATCCTTTCCTCGTGTATCGTTTTATCCCGACGCAAAATCAGGACAGAATCAAACAGTTTATTGGCAATCAAGGGCTTGTATATCGGTCGGCTGTGAAGATCTGTTATGGTGGCAGCGTGTGCAGTTGCAAGAAGACGGACTCCACACCAGCCGGCCTGCAGGAGGGCATTGCAGTCCTCTTGTGCCGTAATCTCGTCCACAGCGATTATTTCAGGTCCCATGGTTCGAAGAAGCACATCGATTCCCGCAGGCTTTGGGCATCCGGAGAGTATATCAAGCGATTTCCCCTGCAAAAAGTACCCCTCCGGAAAAAGCTCACAACGCTCGTCCACGACGGAGACAGTTTCCCTTTCGGATAGCTGGCGGATCAGATCACGAAGCAGTGTGGTTTTTCCGCTTCCCGGCGGACCGATTATCAGGATTGACCCGCGATAGCTGTTGAATTTTTCTGCAAGACCAGGAAAGTCACGGGCAATTCTGATACATATGGATCGTACGGTACGAATACCGGTCATTTGATTGTTCTGTAAAACCGTATTGCCGCAAAGTCCGATGCGGTGCCCGCCGGGAGCTGTGATATAGCCCTGAGCTGCCGATTGTGCGGCCCATGGTGAATAGCGGGAAGCTGTGTTAATACAGAAATTCAAATCATCCACTGTTACCTTTCGGTGAAGCCATAGGGTACTACTTTTTAGAATCAGCTGTGGTGGCTGATTCAGACGTAAACGCAATTCCTGCAATATATCAGTCTTGTGTTTGTCTACTTCCTGTGCGAGCCACGGTGGCAGGATCGACAGCAGCTCTTTCCATGCACATGTCATTTGCATCACTCCTACCCAAGCCTATGCGGCTGGCTGCAAAAATACCACCTGCGCATAAAAATACCCGGCAGCCAAAGCTGCCGGGGGATACATATTCAGCATTTTTTTGCCGCTTTCAGAATACGTACGATCACAGGAGAACAGATTACGTTGACCGCAAATTCTGCGATGAAATTGAAGCCAATCATGACAGTGAGCAGAATCATCATGGCATCACCGTTGCCCATCTCTGCAAAAGCATCCCAGAAGAAGAGCCTGCAGCCCAGAGAGAACAGACCCGTGTTTACCAAAGGTGCCACTGCTGCAGCCAGTCCGGCTGCCAACCATTGATTCTTTCCTGATAGCGCCCGATATGTCATTCCGGAAAGCAAACCTTCCATAGTTCCTTTGACCAGAACAGTGATGACCGTACCGAAGAAGCTGATACCATAGAAGAAAGCGGTATCGGGCTGCGTCAGAACGACAATGCCAAACACACCGCCTAAGACTGCACCTGCTGCCGGGCCATACATGGCAGCACCGACAACAATAGGGATCTGCACCAGAGAAACGGAGACCATAGGCCCGAGTTTGATGAAACTTCCCAGCAATTGCAGTATTACTACAATTGCGGACATGATGGCGATGCCAACCAAACGCTGGATTTTGTTATTCTTCATATAAATTTTTCCTCCTTGCTGTCCCTCCGCCTCTACGGATGGGATGCAAATATTTATCTACAACGGAAAACCGTTACAGATCAAAGAATTTCTTCGGGAACCCCTTCATCAAAAGGCAGATCATCAAAGTTCATCTGCCCGGAGCCACCGTTTTTGCGTGCTTCCCACTGTTCCTTTGTAATCAGAATCGTGCGGGGCTTGGCGCCCTGGAAGGGGCCGACAATGCCCTTTTCTTCCATTTCGTCCACAATGCGCGCCGCACGGGCATAGCCCAGCTTCAGCCGGCGCTGGAGCATGGAAACAGAAGCCTGTCCGGTTTCCAGAATCACATCAACGGCCGCAGGGAGCATTTCATCCCCATCCAGTTCATCAGCGCTGGGTTCCGGGTCGGAAGCTGTGGCAGACTTCCCTTTGCCAGTCTGCTGTGCTTTCCGCTCGATTTCTTCCAGTACCTGCTGATCGTAGTCTTCGTTGAAGTTATTCTTGACATAACCGGTGACGGCTTCCACCTCGGCATCTGTGACGAAGCAGCCCTGAACGCGCAGGGGCTTTCCGCAGCCGATGGGAGCAAAGAGCATGTCACCCTTGCCCACCAGCTTCTCAGCGCCCTGCGTATCCAGAATAATGCGGGATTCCATAGCAGATGCCACGGAGAAGGCAATTCTGGAGGGAATATTTGCTTTCATCAGACCGGTAATAACATCCGCAGATGGACGCTGTGTAGCAATAACAAGGTGAATACCGGCAGCTCGTCCCATCTGGGCAATACGGCAGATAGAATCCTCCACTTCCTTGGCCGCAACCAGCATCAGGTCGGCAAGTTCGTCGATAATGATGACCAGCTGAGGTAGCTTGTTACCCTCCCCTTCTGCTTCGATGATGCTGTTGTAAGATTCCAGATCTCGGACACCAACATCAGACATTGCTTTATAGCGCCGCATCATCTCCACCACAGCCCACTGGAGGCTGCCAGCGGCCTTTTTAGGATCGGTGACGACCGGGATCATCAGATGCGGAATACCATTGTAATTTGCAAGCTCAACCATTTTCGGATCGACCATGATGAGCTTTACATCTTCAGGACCTGCCTTATACAGCAGACTGATGATGATGGAGTTCATGCATACAGATTTACCGGAACCGGTGGTACCGGCAATCAGCATATGGGGCATTTTTGCAATATTGCCGACAATACAGCTGCCGCCGATATCCTTGCCGACTGCAAAGGAAGACTTTGATTTTGATTTGTTAAATTCGGGAGAATCAATGACTTCCCGCAACGAAACCATCGTGACGGCACGGTTGGGAACTTCTATACCCACCACGGAGATCTTACCGGGAACCGGTGCAATGCGAACACTGGGAGCTCCGAGGCTCAGCGCAATGTCATCCGCAACAGTGGTCAATTTGTTCAGACGAACGCCTTTATCCAGTTCCACCTCATACCGGGTGACGCTGGGGCCGCGGGTCACGTTGATGATATGGGCATCGATCTTGAAGCTTTCCAGTGTTTCGTTCAGACGGCGGGAATTTTCGCGCATTTCCGAGGTGCCATCAGCAGAACTTCTGGGTGGTTTGCGCAACAGATCGATAGGTGGGAAGCAATATACAGGTTTTGGAGCTGCCTGTGCTTGCGCAATTTCCTCTGCTACCTGAACAGCAGATGCTGCAGTGTCCCTGGCGGTTACTTTTTCTTTTACCACAGGCGCAGTCTTGACAGTCTGTGTCTTGGGTCCGGCTGGAATTGGGGCATCCGGCTTGTAAACAGGCATTTGCGCAGGAATATCCTCTTCAATTTGAGCCTGTTTGACAATGATCGGCTCGGACGGCACAACTTCGGCAGGTGCATCTTCGGCTACAGGCTTTGCTGCGACTGCAACTGGCTCTTCGATTTCTGTTTCAATCTGACTGAGGATATCATTTGCTTTGCTCTCGATTGCAGGCTGCGACTGAGGTTTTGCGGTACGTTTGGGAGCCGGGCGCTCTGCCGTTACAGGCGCAGCAGACTCATCTATGAGAACAAAATCGTCCATGGTCATCTGCTGTGCTTCCCGGCGCTGGCGCTTTTGCTCAATACGCTTATTTGCAATATGATTGACAACGACTGCAGCAGGTTCAGGACGGATTTCTTCAAATTCATCTGCGTCCCAGTCATCTCTCGGACGATTGCGAATTGCTCGAATGATGCTGGGGATGGTGATATTCATGCCAGCCAGCAGGGTAAAAATTGCACCCAGAACGAACAGTATATAAGTAATCAGGTCACCACATGCCCAACGGATCAGCATAGCGATACTACCGCAAATAATACCACCGCTGTAACCGTGCAGTCCGGAAGTATACAAGTCACCAAGAACCTTAAAACCGCCGATAAAGGTTTGGTTATTCACGCTCATGTGGAAGATGCATCCACAAAGCAGAACAAAAACAATCAAACTGTAGCAGCGCATTTTTACAGGCCGCTTGCCGCTGGAGACCAGTATGATGAATATGTAAAGCAGTACGGGAATTGCAAAGTAAAAACCAACCTTGCCGATCAGGCCGAACAGGATGCTCTGGAATAGGCGAAGAAGCGCACCGTCAGGTTTGATTCCAATAATCAGGAACAGAACAAACAGACCGGCAGATACAACGGCAAGAACGGCACGAACCGGGAGACGGTTATCTTCCGGTACTGCTGTGGGCAGAGCTTTTTTACTGCCGGAAACCGACTTTTTTGAAGGTTTGGAATTTGAAGTTGAGGAAGCGGTACTTTTACTCTTCACATCCGTTACCGCTTTCAGCGCGCGGGATGAAGTCTTCTTTTCCGCCATAACTTATACCTCCTTATGCTGTGAGAAAGAGAATAAACGAAAACAGGGCAAGACCCAGATTATAAAAAGCGAACAGGTTAAAACCAATGTTAACAGCCAGGATACGCAAAATCTTAATTGCGAGAAAAACACCTGCAAATGCCGCAGCTGCTGCAAGGATGCAACAGATAATTGCACCAAAGCTGACAATGCCAATATCATAGCTTGCCATGGAAACAACATCCATAACAGCCATGCATGCCGTGACTGCCATATGCAAAAGCAGCGCCATATTCAATGCAAAGCTACGGTCAGCACCGCGTAGCAACAAAACCGATGTAGTGGCACCAACAGAAGAGATGCCCGGGACAATGGCGGTCGCGCCGCCAAGACCCATAAGTAAGCCCTCAACAGGAGAGAAAGAACGGGAGTCCTTGTTTCCCGAGGGCATGAGAACCGGCAGATACATGATGACAGCGTTCAGCAGCACAAACAGTGCAATCCAGTTCAGACTGTGATTCCAGGCAGATGTCTTCTGATACGCAAAGAAAGCCAGAATCACTGGAATGATCATCATCCGCAGTAGCTTGAAGTCCATCAGTGTGCGCGTATCCAGAGGACGCTTTCTGCGTTTTTTCGGAATCCTTGCCAGACGGAGCTGGCGCGAAATACGCATAATGTGCCCCTGACAGCAATAGTAGAGGCCAGCAAACGTAGCAATATGGATCATAAACCGTAAAATAACGGGTTCACTGCTAAGACCGAACAATTTCAGCAAAATTGCTTTATGCGCCTGAGCAGAGACAGGTAGAATATCTGTCAGGCCGGAAACTAGACCAAATAGAAGGCTCTGGAGCCAATTCAAATCCACGTCTGTCCCTCCAATCAAAATTTTTACAGCTTATTATACCATATTCTTACGAAGATTTCCAGTCCCCTTTTGTATTTTTAATTTTTCTTTCCGTTTTGCTCTTTTTGCTTGTCGATCATGCGGTGCAGAGCGGTCAGTGCATCGTTGAGACCGCCAAGTTTATCAATCAGACCGGAAGCAACAGCCTCCTTACCGTAGAGAATGGTGCCAACGTCTGTCGCCATCTCTCCCGTTGCCATCATAAACTGTTCGAAGCGTGCTTTGTCGATTTTTGAATTGTTGGCAACAAACTCTACGATCTGCTCCTGAATCCGCTGGAAATAGCGGAATGTCTGTGGCGCACCGACCACAAGTCCTGTCATTCGAACCGGATGGACAGTCATGCTGGCTGTTGGGGTAATAAAAGACTTTTTTGTACAGACGGCAAGAGGAATACCAATTGAATGACCACCACCCAGCACCAGAGATACCGTAGGTTTCTTCATTCCTGCGATCATTTCTGCAATGGCCAAACCTGCCTCAATGTCGCCACCGACTGTATTGAGCAGCAGGAGTAAGCCGTCAATGTCATCGCTTTCTTCAATTCCTGCCAGCAGCGGCAGTACATGCTCATATTTCGTAGTCTTGCAATTTTCCGGTAAAACCTGATGGCCTTCCACCTGACCGATAATTGTAAGAGTGTAAATATTGCCATCCTTGCCTTTGGTCACATCCGAACCAAGTTGTACGATCTGCTGACGATCCTGCTCCTTGTTATCTGCATTCATGTTTTGTTCCATATCATATCCTCCTTTTATGCAGTATTTAGGATAACCCGATTCCTGCATGCAATTCATACTTGCAAGGAAGGAAAAAATACTGTATAATAGGTATCGGTGATCATATGGCAACAAAAACAAATGCTGTTCGTCTGATTCAGCAGGCCGGCATCGCCTGCCGTGAAGCGTTCTATGAATTTAACGAGCATGACTTGAACGGCAATCATGCAGCTACAGCGATCGGAAAGCCCGCGGAAGAGGTGTTTAAAACCCTCGTAGCGCGGGGAGATCGGACAGGGATCAATGTGTTCTGCATTCCGGTATGCTGTGAACTGAATTTGAAAAAAGCAGCAAAAGCAGCAGGCGATAAAAATATGGAGCTTGTAGCCGTTAAGGAGCTGTTAGGTCTGACCGGATATATCCGCGGTGGCTGCAGCCCAGTAGGAATGAAGAAAAAATATCCGACTTACTTTGATGAAACCTGTGAGCTTTATGATGAAATTGCCGTGTCTGCCGGGGAACGTGGTCACCAGATGTTAGTACCGCCTATGGATTTGACCCGTTATCTGGGTGCAAAGCTTGTGGATATTACGGATTAGAGAAAGGAAAATCATTATGCAGTACGAATACAAAACCAAAGGAACCTGCTCCCAGCGTATTTTCTTCGATGTTGAGAACGGTGTTGTCAAGAATGTTCAGTTTGTCGGCGGTTGCAACGGCAACCTGAAGGGTATTGCAGCCCTTGTTGAAGGCATGGCTGTAGAAGAAGTCATTCGCCGCGTAGAGGGTATCCATTGCGGCATGAAGGCTACCTCCTGCCCTGACCAACTGGCAAAGGCACTGAAGGAAGTAAACGCATAATTTGTTTCAAGATCGAACAAAACTGGCAGGTTCAGAAATGGCCTGCCAGTTTTTTGTAGATGACTTGAAGATAATGAGAAAGACCGCAGCTTTTGCTGCGGCCTTTCATGTATAACAATTTGGCTTACTTGCTCTTCTCAGCCTTCTTGGCGGCTTTAGCCTTGGCCTTGGCTTCCTGAGCTTTCTGTGCATCAGCCTTTGCAGCCTCAGCAGCAGTCTCGTTGGAGGACAGCGCCCACTTAGCCAGTTCCATACGAACCTGATCAGCAGAGGTCTCAATAACAATGTTGTTCTCCTTAACGTCAACAACAGTGCCAACGATACCACCAATGGTGGTGACCTTGTCGCCCTTGCGGACAGAGGAACGCATCTGCTCAGCTTCCTTCTTTCGCTTGTTCTCGGGACGGATCAGCATGAAGTAGAAAACAGCGATCATCATGACCAGCATGATCATAGTGCTGCCCATACCGCCCATAGCATCAGGTGTGGTGGTCAGAAAATTAAACATGGATAAAACTCCTTCGTGAATAAAATCTTAATTATTATAACACTGTTTGGACAAAAAGCAAGCCCAATTTAGATTCTTCTTCCTAACTTTTCAGAATATTCCCTCCGGAAAGCTTCGAAACTGCCCTCATCCAGAGCATTTCTGATCTTTTCCATCAGTTTATTGTAGAAATACAGATTGTGCATCACAGCAAGGCGCATGGCAAGCATCTCGTCTGCAATGAAAAGATGGCGGATATAGGCTCTGGAATAACGGCGGCAAACGGGACAGTCACACTTGGGATCAATGGGGTTTTCGTCCAGTTGGTACTTGGCGTTTTTCAGATTGATCGCACCTTCCCAGGTAAACAGGCGGGCGTGGCGGGCATTTCGAGCCGGCATAACGCAGTCAAAGAAGTCCACACCTCTCGCAACAGCTTCGATGATATTGCTGGGTGTACCGACACCCATCAGATAGCGCGTTTTTTCTGCTGGCATATAGGGCTCTACCGCTTCGATGATGTCGTACATTTCCTGTGCAGTCTCACCTACTGCAAGTCCGCCGATGGCATAGCCGGGCAAATCAAGGTCTGCAATGCGCTTCATATGGTCAATGCGAATATCTGCGTAGGTGCCACCCTGATTGATGCCCCACAGCATCTGCTGCGGATTGACCGTGTCGGGCAGTGCATTCAGTCGGGCATTCTCGGCCTTGCAGCGTACCAGCCAGCGGTAGGTGCGGTCGACACTCTGCTGGACATAGTTGCGTGGTGCAGGATTCTCGATGCACTCATCGAAAGCCATGCAGATGTCGCTGCCCAGATTGGACTGGATCTGCATACTCTCTTCCGGACCCATGAATATCTTGTGACCATCAATATGGGAAGAGAATGTTACACCCTCCTCTTTGATCTTGCGAAGGCTGGACAGGCTGAATACCTGAAATCCGCCGGAATCCGTCAGGATCGGGCCATCCCATGTCATGAATTTATGCAGACCGCCCATCTGCCGGACTACCTTATCAGTGGGGCGAAGATGCAGATGATAGGTATTGGACAGTTCTACCTGACAGCCGATGTTCTTCAGATCCTCGGCACTTAGCGCGCCCTTAATGGCAGCCTGCGTGCCCACATTCATAAATACAGGGGTCTGAACCGTGCCGTGGGCGCAGGTGAATTCACCGCGGCGTGCCTTTCCCTCTGTTTTTTTCAGTTCAAACATGAAACTAACCTCACTTTACAGGATGCACATGGCATCCACGATGTTTACGGGATATAGGATATTCACCCATTATACAACACCATTTCTGCCATTTCAAGAAAATATCAGGCTATTCATAGAAAAACGGGGCGGCTGCAACACCGCTCCGTTCTCATGCTAGTTTTCAATCAGCCTGCGTACTGGGACAGATTATCCCAGTCAATGTCATCTTCCACAAGAAATCCGCTGAGTTCTGCCTTTGCAATACGGTCCGCTTCGTCCGGAGTCACTTTCGTGAAATCAGGGTCCCATGCCCGTACCAGCTTTTTAATAAATTCAAAAGCAAAATGCTGGTCTTCCTCAGGCAGCATATTCAGCATCCTTGCTGCACTCATTGCAATTTCAGACATAACGCTACCCCCTTACTTGTAGATATCTCCACGGTTGCCAATGTCAAGAATGAACAGAATCTCCACATTGTTTTCGCCACTATACTTATAGATGATTCGCCAGGAGCCAACTCTCAGACGCTTTCTGCTATCCGTATATCCTTGCATCACTTTGATGTCACCCACTGGTGGTGTCAGCGTCAATCCCTGAATCGCAGAGCGAATACGGCTGACCGATTTTGCATCCAGCTTACTCAAAAATTTCAGAGCGTCCTTGGAGTATTTGATTACCATATGCTCCGCCTCCAATGTGTATTCCTTGTTACCTTTATCTTAACACATTCCAAGGTAAAGTCAATAAATTAACCGTTAATTTTTTGTACACCGCCAAAAACGAATATTTATCACCAGAAATGGATGCAAATTTTGACCGTTTTTATAAACATCGGTTGCGATGTTCATAGGAAGATTCCATATTTCAAAAAAACTGGAAAAATATGGAAATAAAATGCTATTAAAATATTCGAGCAATTCCGAACAAAATACGTAACTTTTCCACACATTTTTCCAATGAAAAATGTGTGTTTTCTTCGTATATCCTAAATTATGCACATCGCATCGCCAAAACTAAAAAATCTGTATTTTTCTCTGACAGCTTCTTCATAAGCTGCCAGCACGTTTTCACGTCCGGCAAAAGCGGACACCAGCATAACCAGCGTGCTTTCCGGCAGATGGAAATTGGTGATCAGGCCATCCATGGCTTTGAATGTGTAGCCGGGATAGATGAAGATCTCAGTCCACTTGGACTTTGCTTCAAAGCTGCCATCCTCATTGACAAGAGATTCCAGTGTACGGCAGGAGGTTGTGCCGACACAGATGACGCGGCCGCCGGATGCTTTTGTCTCATTTAAGATGGCAGCGGTTTCTGCGCTCATCATACAAAGCTCTGCATGCATATGATGTTCCAGAACATTCTCCGCTTTTACAGGCCGGAATGTGCCAAGGCCGACGTGTAGCGTTACAAAGGCAGTCTTAACACCCTTGGCACGAACCTTTTCCAGCAGACCTTTCGTCCAGTGCAGACCTGCGGTGGGTGCGGCGGCAGAGCCGACTTCGCGGGAATAAACGGTCTGGTAGCGCTCCTGATTCTGTAATTCTTCCTTGATATAAGGGGGCAGCGGCATTTTGCCCAACCGTTCCAGCACTTCAAGGAAGATGCCTTCATAGCAGAATTCAATGACCCGGTTTCCGGTTTCCTGAACTTCAACCACGGTGGCCGTCAGCTCGCCGTTTCCAAAAATAACTTCATTGCCGACCAGCATTTTCCGACCCGGCTTGCAAAGGCACTCCCAGCGCTTGTTGCCAAGATCCCGCAGCAACAGCACTTCCACTGCACCACCGGTGGGACGGTGTCCCAGAAGCCGCGCCGGCAGGACGCGGGAATCATTCATCACCAGACAGTCACCGGGCTGTAGGTAATCGATGATCTCATAGAAATGATGGTGCTCCACCGCACCAGTTGCCCGATCCAGCTTCAGCAGGCGGGAAGAATCCCGCTGCTCCAGAGGGGTCTGGGCGATCAGCTCCTCAGGCAGATGATAATAGAAATCATGAGTTTTCATGACATAATCCTCCATTTTCTAAACAGATACAGTATAGCGGATTCTTAGCCAATTTGCAACAGACAAAATCATACCAGCGGTCATAGATTGATACGGAGGTGAAGATTTTGAAAGAACCATTATTTACGGGTGCCTGTACAGCACTGGTAACGCCGTTTCTGGATGGCGACGTAAATTATCCGATGCTGGAGCGTCTTTTGCGCCGACAGATGGATGCGGGAATCGAAGCGGTTGTAATATGCGGAACAACGGGTGAAGCACCTACCCTTTCGGATTCTGAAAAGCTGGAGCTGTTTTCACGGGCAAAGCATTTTACAGGCGGTGCATGCAAGATCATAGCAGGAACCGGAAGCAATTCAACGGCTCACAGCGTGATGCTCAGTGCGGCTGCCGAAAAGTGCGGTGCTGATGCATTGCTTGTTGTCACGCCGTATTACAACAAAGCAACTGCCGATGGCTTGTATGCCCATTACTTAGCGGTTGCGCAGGCGGTGGATATTCCGATCGTTGTCTACAATGTGCCATCACGCACGGGGCTGGACATTCCGGTTCCTGTTTATGAGCGGCTTTCTAGAATCCCCAATGTCGCCGGCACAAAGGAAGCGAGTACAGATATTACCAAAACCACAAAAATTCTGCGCAGCTGCGGCAAGGAACTGCCCGTCTGGTCAGGAAATGATGATATGACCGTACCGATGATATCCCTTGGCGCAAAGGGGGTCATCTCCGTGCTATCCAATGTTCTGCCCGTGGAGACGCAGGCCATGTGCCGCGCAGCACTGGATGGGGATTTTGATACAGCCGCAGCCCTGCAGCTGGAACTGCAGCCGCTGGTTGAGGCACTGTTCTGCGAGGTCAATCCGATTCCCATAAAAGAAGCTATGAAAATGATCGGCTATGATTGTGGCGGGTGCCGGATGCCGCTGAGTCCCATGAAAGAAGAAAACCGGAAAAGACTGCAAATGCTGCTGTCATAAGGAAAGCGGCCCCAGATGGGGCCGCTGCTATAATTTGCAAATTATTCATTATCTGGGATAGTTCCGTCCCAAGATTCCTGAATGGTTTCAAGAAGTGTACCGTCTTCAGCATATGTCCAGACCATATGTTCCCCGTTTGACCATGCTTCGCTGACGTTGGGATAACCGCTCGCATAATAGGTTGTCCGGGAAATAGAGCCATCCGGTGACTGATTGTAGGTGCTTATAATCATACCGTTGGAATCATATTCGGAATCCGAAATGTTACCGTCCGGTGATTCATAGTGTGAACTCAAGATAGAGCCATTTACGCCATACGTGGAACTTGAAATTGTACCATCCGGTGACTGAGTGTAACTACCTGTCATATTGCCGTCAGGATCATATGTGGTGACTGAAACGGAGCCGTCCGGCGACTGATAGTTGTTACTCACCATAACACCATTAGAGTCATATGTCGTGGTTGAAATAGCTCCATCAGTATACTTGCCGAATTCACTCGTGATTACACCGTTTTTGCAGCTCTTAAAATAGTATGATCCATCGAGATCGCTATGGCACATACCTGTAACCGCACCCTTTTCATACTCGTAATAACTGTACTGACCGTCGGCATATTTGGAATAAGATCTGTATTGTATACCATCCTCGTAATAGTTCACAAATATATCGCCATTATCGCCCGACATATAATCTTTTACAACATATTTGGCTGGATCATCACCCAACATACCAACAATCGTAACATTTTTTGTAGAGAACAATGTTGTTGATCCGGCTGGAACCCAATCACCATTCTCATCTTGCTTTTCAGCAAATATCAACGATTTTTGCAGCTTCTGACCATCTGTATGTCTGTCAGACATTAACTCAACATTGAAGTTTGGAATGACAGAAAGTTCGATCTTCTGCTCTGTAGAAAACTGAACACAGGGAACGCACAGTGACGCAATCAGACTGGAATCAGCGATATCCGGATTCAAATCAAATACAACTTCACTGCCATCTTGCAGAATCTCCTGCGTGCAGGCAGTCTCCAGTATCAGCGCAATACCCTCTTCGTATGGCATATTTGCAACATCCAGCTGCGCAAAGAGATTCTGGGCAACTTCGTCGCAGTCATCCACGCAGACAATGTTCATATTCTCATCCAGATACAAGGTAAATGCGGCGGGAATTGTTACCGGAATGGCAAGGTCATAGGAAAAATCTGTACTTCCCTGCTTGCCAGAATCAGATTCAGCGGAAACAGAGCCAGCCGGACCACTTTCGGAGGATTTTGATTCCGCCTTCTCCGGCGCAGCCGCACCGCCGCAGGCACACAGGCCGAACAGTACCAGAATTACCAGTAAAACACACAACAGCTTTTTCATGGAAAGTTCTCCTTTAAAGTTTCATCTGCATGTCGATACTGCGGATGCGGAAGCCGCATTTTTGATAGAAAGCCAATGCTTCATTATTCTGCGGGTAAACACCCAGCTGCATGTCCGTACAGCCGAAGGCGCGGGCAATGGCACGGACTTCGATCATCATTTCCGTGCCGATGCCCTGATTGCGCTGTGATTCGTCCACGCAGATCTCATCCACCAGCAGCACACGGCGTTTGGCGTGACCGACCATATCGTAATTGCGGACTTTCAGCAGAACATAGCCGGCGACGGTATCACCGATTTTTGCAACGAATAGCTGCCGCTGGGCAACTGCCTCAGCAAAACGCTCCCGCGGCCACATTTCGTCCGCAAGCTCATAGATGTCAGGCCGCCAGTTGACGTGCAGCGCGTGTACCTGCTGGGCAAGCACCTCGACTGCGCTGCGATCTTCAGGCCGTGCAAGCTCCAGCATTACGCCAGCACCGCCTTATGGAAGACCTTCTTGCCCTTGCGGATCTTGACACCTTCACGGAGCATTTCCTCGGTGACGGCAAAGGTGGGATCATCCATCTTCTCGTCGTTGACCAGAATGCCGCCTTGCTGAACCAGCTGACGTGCCTGCTTGTTGGAGGGAGCAAGGCCGCATGCAACCATCAGGTTCAGGAAGCCGATCTTGCCGTCTACCAGCTTATCAGCAGTGATCTCAGTGGTGGGCATGTTGGCATCGTCGCCGCCGCCGATGAACAGAGCCTTGGCAGCAGCCTGCGCCTTGTTTGCTTCTTCCTCACCGTGAACCAGTTTCGTCAGCTCATAAGCGAGGATTTCCTTGGCTTCGTTGATCTTGGCATCTTTCCAGGAATCCATCTCTTCAATCTGCTCCAGAGGCAGGAAGGTCAGCATACGGATGCACTTCATGACATCAGCATCGGCAACATTGCGCCAGTACTGATAGAATTCGAAGGGGCTGGTCTTATTGGGATCAAGCCAAACAGCGTTGCCTGCAGTCTTACCCATCTTATTACCCTGAGAGTCAGTCAGCAAAGTGATGGTCATGCAGTGCGCATCCTTACCCAGCTTCTTACGGATCAACTCGGTGCCGCCCAGCATATTGCTCCACTGGTCGTTGCCGCCAAACTGCATATTGCAGTTGTAATGCTGGAACAGATGATAGAAGTCGTAGGACTGCATGATCATGTAGTTGAATTCAAGGAAACTCAGACCCTTTTCCATTCTCTGTTTGTAGCAGTCAGCGCGGAGCATATTGTTGACGGAGAAGCAGGCACCCACTTCGCGCAGCAGCTCCACGTAGTTCAGATTCAGAAGCCATTCTGCGTTGTTGAGCATCTGAGCCTTACCTTCGCCGAACTCAATGAACCGCTCCATCTGCTTACGGAAGCATTCTGCATTGTGGTCAATATCTTCTTTGGTCAGCATTTTGCGCATATCGGTACGGCCGGTGGGGTCGCCGATCATGGTGGTGCCGCCGCCGATCAGGGCAATGGGCTTGTTGCCGGCCATCTGCAGGCGTTTCATCAGCGTCAGGGCCATGAAATGGCCCGCAGTCAGACTGTCGGCAGTACAGTCAAAGCCGATATAGAAGGTGGCCTTGCCGTTGTCGATCATTTCGCGGATCTCAGCTTCGTTGGTGACCTGAGCGATCAGGCCGCGGGCTACCAGTTCATCATAAAGTTTCATATCAATTTTCCTTTCTCACTTGACTGCGCCGCAGGTGATCAGACTGACGACCGCTGCGCGCAGAATATTTACATTTGTTTCTTCAAGGACAGTGTCCTTTTTTGTGTGGATTCGGCTGCAATAGAGCCCCGCCCACTTGCTGCGATTGAATGCTGCGATACCGACACCATAGCGGAAGTGCTTCTGATCAGAGGGGTAATAAGCAAATCCCTTTTCGCGAAGTGCGATGCTCTTTTCGCCCCATGTACCGGTAATGCGGCGCAGCTGCTCCATCTTTTCTGCATCTTTCAGCATCTTCTTCGTTGGGAACATCATCAGCTCATTGCCGTCACCGACACAGTCCATATTCAGAACAATCTGGCTGGAGGTTTGCTTTTTGTGCGCTTTCTGGTAGGACGCTGAGCCGATCAGGCCGGCTTCTTCCAGATCAAAAAGAACAAAACAGACCTGCTCACGGTAAGGCTGCGGCATGCTTTTAGTGATTTCCAGAACAGTCACAACACCGGAGGTGTTGTCGTTGGCGTTGTTTTTGTTGGCAGGCCCCACCAGCATCAGAACCAGAAGTGCATATAAACTGATTCCATAGATTCGGCTTGCAATCTCAGCACTCATACCGGCATAAGCCAGAATCAAACAGGGAACAAATGCCGCCAGAAAGATCAGCAATGTAATTACGATCTGATAACCGAGAAACGGGAGAAAATTGCAGGGGGTTATCAGATTTGAAAATGGCAAAGCGGCTGGTGTGTCGTAATGGGCAGTCACCAGATACTTTGCTGTTTCGGGATTACCGATCACGATATTTCTGGCACCCATTGCTCCTTGTTCGATCACACTTTCATATCCGATTGTTTTCAGATAGGACTGCACAGCATCCCTGAATTGCTGCTTCTGCTTCTTATTCTTTCTGATTGGGAACTGCTTTAAAACATCCATGGGTACTTCTATCATATATTTCTCTCCTTATCCCCGGATATTGCCACGCCGGTGTTTGCACCGGCTCGCAATGACACGGATAAATAAAAAACGCCCCCCGTCCTTACGGACAGAGGGCGTAAAATACGCGGTACCACCTCTGGTTCATCTGCAACTCACGATGCAGACCTCACGGTGTCTAACAACACCTCTCGCTGTTTCGGGCGACCCCGTCCTCCCCTACTGTTACTTCGGGCAGGCCACTCCGGGAGGTATTTGGGCGGGTTTTCCCGCTGCCTCGCACCAACCGGCAGCTCTCTGGCGGAAAATAAACCGCTTACTTGTTCCCATCACTGTGTTTACGGGGCTATCCTAACAAATGCAGCGCAATTTGTCAAGTAATTTCTATAATTCCACAGGCCATGCCAAGTTTTGAAAAATTTCCTAAAACATTTCTCTGCAAGGTTGTGTATTGTGGATAATCGGCTTTTCTTGCATAGCGCTTTCCATAAATGTACTTGACAGCATCAGCGCCATAAGGATCAGATACTGCGCCAATGACTGTGAACCGTGACGCAAATGCCCGAATATGACTTTCAGCAGGCAGAAGCACATCCATGGGTGGATACAGAAGCCATGAATAGCAAAGGTATACCTTCGGCTGAAAAGAAGGAAATATTTTCTTGAAGAAAGAATCAGCCAAGGCAAATGCATCTGTAACGGCATCTTGCGTCAGATCTGCTTCGTCCGGGATATGCACATTGATTACTGGTGTACCCTGCGGCAGCATCTGCTTTTGTGATTCTGAGAATCGAATATAGTCCTCACCGCAACCTTCTTTATCGAGATATACCATTTCGAACATCTGAAACTGGAGAGATCCCAGTTGAAAGAGTTTGGTGTTGTAAATATGCCGCAGCCAGATCGCTTGATCTTTTGATAGTCCAATGCGTCCAGTTTTCTTGTGATACTGATTTGCAAGACGCGCAACCTCCCAAACGGTACTGTAAGTAACATTTTCCGGAACACCAGCCTGCTCATATCGATACATTGCCTGATGCAAAAGACAACACCAAATCACAATCCGATCCAAAGGGCGATACTTACAAATTGGATAATCAAAGCCATCAGACTGATAGGCAGTCTGTGCAGCGCTCTTGTACATTTCAGGATTACTCCGGTATCGGACAAGAATCACATCTCGAACTGGCTCGTCAAATTTCAACATAACCATGGCATCCAATATATACTTCATCGGCCAGCCTCCTGATATTCGCGGAATCTGGCCAAATCCAACTGGAATGTCAGACCATCGTAGACACCGCCGCGGATATGGCGGTTGCCAAGAAAACGGTTGATTTCACGGAAGCCGATCTTTTCTGCGCAGTGAACCATTCGGATATTACCTGACCAGGTTTGCAAGCGAAGATTGGTCTTTCCATGATCCAGAAAATGCTGGCAAAATGCTGTCAAGGCCTGTGCGCCAAGACCCCGACCCCAATTGCTGCTTTTACAGATTACAATGCCGAGCGTATACCAGAATTGACCGTGTTCCTTTGCATCTTTCCAGCTCAGATGCTGAAAATCTGCCCCGGTTGCGTATGACGATACCATGCCGATATGGCATCCGTCTGCAGTTGAAAGTTCAAAGAAATTATGGAAATCCCCTTCCCATTGATGGGTAAGCGTTTTCATGCCTTCCGCACGGTATGCGTTGGCATCAAAGGGTTCTCCGGAATCCAGATCGGAACCGTCCCAGTCCATCCATTCAGTTTCTTCGGTGTTCCAGCGCACCCAGTCCTCAATGTCTGATTCGATCATATCCCGCAGGATGATGTCACGGTATCTTATCTCCATGCTGCCACCTCCCAGTCAGAACGTGTCAGCTCCATGTAAACATAGGGACAGCCGGGATCTTCCAGATAAGCTGGACGCTCTGTTTCTTTGAAACCCAGCCGTTCATACAGGCGCAGTGCATTTCGGTTTTCTGGGGCGGGGTCAACATAGGCACACCTTGCATTACCTTCTGTAAACGTCCGATTCAGTGCGTAGGCAAGGCCTGCAAAGGCAATCCCCTTTCCTCTTGCTGCAGGCAGCAGCTTGATGTCCATACAGGCAAGTCCAGCATCATCCACATCGTAGAAGCTTTCTCCGCAGTATCCCATGTGGGATTCATAAATGCTGTAATGCTGCCGAATCGGGGGATTCTACACCCATGGGAGCCATTCTGTTTCAAGATGCTCCATGGATTCCTGTAATCCATCGGGAAATCCGACAAAACACATGACCTCCGGCGTTGCCCAAAGCTGCTGAACATTTGATAAATCACGGCATCCGGTGGTTCTGATCTGAATGTCCCATAAATTGCAGACCATGCAGATGCTGTTTGGTAAATCAGGATCTTGATAGCCGCAGCTTCGGAAGCCCGCCTTTTCATATACATGGATCGCAGCAGCGTTCTCTTTCCTGACACAGACTTCCACATGATTAAATCTGTGCTCGCAGCGGCAGTGATCAAGGATCAGTCTCAATGCCGCCTGACCGATGCCTTTGCTCTGCTGCTTCTGATCGATCAGAAATTCACACAGATGATAACAAGCCGGATCCTCATTCATGTCGTGAAGCATGGCAAGGCCAACGATCCGGTGATACTTATAGATGCCCCAGCAGATAGCATTCTGATCGCGGTATGCATAGCTTCTTGCAAGGATCATCGGTGCGGATGCTACAAATTCGCGCTGTTTCTCGGAAACCGTTAACAAAGCGGCTTCCATAAAATTTGTTTCGTTGATTGGTTGTAAGGTTATCATAGATTCCTCCAAAAAAACTATTGGAGGGTTTATTGGGCGTGAACCCTCCGTGCACGCATAACAGTCTTTTTCATAAATGATCGCTCCTTTTCTATAAAATGAACCGCTACCCGTTGGTCAGGCAGCGGTCTGATTTGATTGTAAAATGTGGCAGTGATTCTGTCAACAACCAGTTTTGGCAGAAACATAGATTCTCTCGATCTGTTTGTATTCTCGAATCAAAAGCGGGATGCCGGGAACACAGGCCAAAAAGAGCATCACCATACCTGCAATTATGAAAACCTCACTGAGTAATCCAAAACAGGACAGAACACCGGCAAGCCAGTAAGGAACAGAGTATAATTTCCACATTGCAGCATTGGCATGATTGTAGGCCTCCACATCGGAAATCCGGCGGGGATCGATCTTGGTTCCTGCCCAGAAATGAACCGGCTTCCTACTCCGGTCTGCAAAACGGCCGATCAGATAAAACAACACAGCACAGCCCCATGAGCATAACAGCATTATAATCGTGCCAACTGTCTGTTCTCCATTCATAAAACATCCCCCTTTCCGTACTTTCATTGTACTAGAAAGGGGGATCGATGTCAAATTAAGATTGAGATTCTTTCAATTTCATAAAGAGAGTGACAGACAGTGCCAGACAGACAACGGCAATGGTCATGTAGAAAAACACCCGGCCGTATTCCATAAAGATAGCTGCCATGATGGTCATGACGATGCTGAATACGCCGCCAGCGATAAGAAGGATTCCGAACAGTAACAACAAAGCCTTATTCATGACGCAGCATCTCCTCAGCACTCTTCAGTGTAATCTCAGTGATATTGGCACCACCGATGATACGGGCAAGTTCACGCTTTCTGCCATCCAAATCCAGCGGTGTCACCGTGGTATATGTACGACCGTCCCTTTCTCCTTTGGCGATCAGCAGATGGGTATCACCCATGGCTGCCAGCTGCGGCAGATGGGTAACGCACAAAACCTGCTTGGTTCGTGCAACGCTTTTCAGCTTTTCTGCTACCTTCTGGGCTGCGCGGCCGGAGACACCGGTGTCGACCTCGTCAAAAATCAGCGTGTTGACCTTGTCCTGCTCTGCAAGCACGTTCTTCATAGCAAGCATGATACGGGCAAGCTCACCACCGGAAGCGACCTTGCTCATAGGTTTCAGTGCTTCGCCCACATTGGAGGACATATAGAAAGCCACTGCATCAGCACCGTTGCCCGTCAGTTCCAGCTCAGTAAACTGGCAGGTAAACTGTACTTTTGGCATATCCAGCTGGGCAAGCTCCGTCAGGATCCGCGCAGACAGCACTTCTGCAGTCTTTTTACGATTCTCACGAAGCGTAAAAGCTGCATCCCACGCGGCCTTCTCAGCTTTGACAAGCTTTTTCTTCAGATGCTCAATGTGATCATCTGCAAATTCTATCTCATCCAACTCCTGCTTTGCTTTTTCCAAATACTCCAGAATCTCAGCGCAGGTGGTGCCGTATTTCCGGCGGAGCTTGTGAATGATGTCCAGACGGGATTCAATTGCATCCAGTTCATCCGCTGAATAAGACAGTTCATACTGCACCTCCCGGGCAAGTTCCGCCGCATCCTGAACCTGATACATCAGGTCTGCCACTTTCTCGTGGAGCTCGCTGATCTGGGTACTGAATTTTGCCACCCGCGCCAGGGCACGTTCCGCTGTTACCAGCATGGAGGCAGCACCATCTGTATCATCACCACCATAAAGATTTTCAACAGCATCGTTCAGACCGTTTGCAATCTTTTCTGAGTTCTGTAGCAGCTTACGGCGGGCTTCCAGTTCCTCGTCCTCCCCTGCCGTCAGGTTCGCTTTTTCAATTTCTTCGATCTGATACTTCAGCGTTTCCATACGGCGAAGCTTTTCACCTTCGTCCATACTCATTCTGTCGATCTCACGGCGGAGTTTTGAAACAGCGCTGTAGCTTTCAACATAAGCAATTCTCAGAGTCTCATTGCGTGCGAAATCATCCAGAAACTGCAGATGATTATCTTCGTCAAATAAAGATGCAGAATCGTGCTGTCCATGAATGTTGATCAGCTGCATACCCAGCTTGTTCAGAATAGAGACTGTAACAAGGCTGCCATTAACGCGGCAAACGTTTTTACCGTCAAGATATATTTCACGCTGGATGATTGTTTCAGGATCATACTCCACACCGTTTTCATCGAACCAGTCCAACAGAGGGACATCGGTAAAAACAGCACGAACGGATGCTTTGTTTGTACCTGTTCGGATCATATCTCGATAGGCACGTTGACCAAGAATAGCTGAAATTGCATCGATAACGATGGATTTACCTGCACCGGTTTCACCGGTCAGGACGTTGAATCCACGGTCAAAGGAAATGTCCGCGCATTCGATGACCGCGATATTCTCAATATGCAGAAGACTCAGCACGGAAATCCCTCCCTTAAAATCAGGTTGTCAGACTTGCGATCTCGCCACAAAAAACAGCGGCAGCATTATTATCACGCATAACGACCATAACGGTATCGTCACCGGCCAATGTGCCAACGACCACACTTAGATTCATGGCATCAATGGCAGAGGCTGCTGCTGCGGCAAGACCGGGTAATGTGTGGATCACAACGATATTCTGCGCATAGTCATAGCGGGTGACACACTCACGGAAAATCGTATTCATACGTCCGGAAAATGTGGTAGGCATTTCTTTGGCGGCAACGGTATAACGGTAGGTTCCCAAGGCAGTTAATTCTTTGACGATGCGCAGCTCTTTAATATCGCGGGAAATGGTTGCCTGTGTGCTATGAAAACCGGCTTCCTGTAACTCCTGCAGGAGCTGCTCCTGCGTTTCAACATTGATATTGGAGATAATCTCCATAATTTTTGCCTGTCTTTGCGCTTTCAAACCGTTCACCTCTCAGGAATTCTTAAATTTCATATTTACCACATCGTAAAAACTGCGGTCTTTCAGTCGAATCAGCTTTGTTTCGAGATTACTCTTACGCACTGTGACAACATCGCCCATATTCAGGCGCAGCGCCTTGCCGCCGTCAACAGACAGATAGGCATTCCGGCGGGCATTCTGAACCAGTTCCACAGTGATAACACGCTTATCAGATGCAACGATACAGCGGCTCATCACATCATGGGCACAGATCGGTGTAATCAGAATATTGCTTGCTTCAGGTTCCACAATGGGGCCGCCGGCGGATAAGCTATAGGCTGTGGAGCCGGTTGGTGTTGCAACAATAATGCCATCGCCACCGCACTGCATGGCTTCTACACCGTCACACTTAACAGCAAGATGTGCGATACGCGCAATGGCACCCTTGGTAATCACAACATCATTCAAACCGATATCATGGAAAATAATATCGCGGTCACGCTGTACCACCACATCCAGCATCATACGCTTATCAAGGGTATAGTCACCATTCGCAAGGCGTGCAAGCTGATCCAGTTCTGTGCTTTCAAGTTCTGCCATAAAGCCCATGGTGCCGATATTGACACCGAGAATTGGCACATTTCTGCGGGTTGCGGATTTTGCCATGTGCAGAATCGTGCCGTCACCGCCAAAGCAGATCACCAGTTCGGCATTCTGAAGTTCCCTGTCCAGTTTATAAAACCGCAAATCCCTTGGCAGCTCATAGCTTCGGTCTACTTCAAAGGGCAGGCACAGCTTCGGCTCCATTCCGGCATCCTTTATGATTTTCATAGCCGCGCGAACCGTTTGGAAATTCTTATCCCGATAGGGATTTGGAGTTAAAATAATGTGTTTCATATCCCTACCTCAACTAAGTGTCTTATGCGCCTGCGAGACCACATCTGCGGTATCAGGCTCAATACCGGGCACATCTGCAAGTGTCAGATGCCCAAGAAATTCAATATTTCCTTCAGGACCCTTTACAGGAGAAAAGGTCAATCCAAGGATCGTAAACCCGAGATCCTTTACAAGTGCCACGAAGTTATCCAGTACCATCTGGTGGATTTTTGGGTCACGAACGACACCTTTCTTGCCAACATTTTCCTTACCTGCTTCAAATTGTGGCTTGATCAGGCAAAGAACCTGACCACTTTCCTGTTTTAAAAGTTTTTTGATGGTGGGAAGCACGATTTCCAGACCGATAAAACTAACATCGATCACAGATAAATCCAGAGGTTCTCCCAGATCCTCCGGGGTTACATAACGGATATTGGTACGTTCCATGACGACAACGCGCTCGTCAGAGCGGATCTTCCAGTCGAGCTGACCGTATCCAACATCAATGGCAAACACTTTCTTTGCGCCCTGCTGCAAAAGACAATCTGTGAAACCACCGGTAGATGCACCGGAATCGCTGCAGACATAGCCATCCGGTTTTACACCGAAATCACGCAGCGCTTTTTCCAGCTTCAGACCACCACGGCTGACATAAGGACAGACAGCTCCGCGTACTTCAATTTCTACCGTTTCTTCGAAAGAAGTGCCGGGCTTATCCGCTTTTTGCCCATTGACATAGACGTTACCGCTCATGATGACTGCCTGCGCTTTGGAACGTGTTTCGGCATACAGACGCTCCACAAGAAGTACGTCAAGTCTTTTTTTAATCTTCATGCCGCAGCACCTCACAAATGTAATCTGCCATTGCTTTACTGTCCAGACGAGTCTTCCGGTACAGACTCTTCATATCACCATGGGGAACAAAATCCTTGCCTAAATCAAACGCATGGACTTTACAATTAAGACCACCTTTTTGTAAGGACATGGCAATCGATTCACAGATTCCGGAACCGGAGCATGTTTCTTCTGCAACAAAAACATGGCCACCGCATACGCTTTCAATCAGCTTGCCTTCATCATAATGGGTTACAGAATTCAAAATCAATTCACGGACATGGATATTTCTTTCTTCCAGCATTCTGACTGTTATCAAGGCTTCTTCAGCAAAAGGTCCATAAGTGACTAGGGTTACCCGGTCGTTTTCGGACTTCTGTAATGCATAGATTTCAGAAGGATCACCGAAGAAATGGCTTTGCGTACCGCAACAGGAAGATCCTCTTGGATAACGTACTGCTACAGGACCAGTACAATCATTGACTGCCCAGCGGAGCATCGCGCGCATTTCCTCAAAATTTGCAGGACACAGTACAGTCATGCCGGGAATCTGCCTCAGGAAACCCACATCAAAAACGCCATGATGCGTCGGGCCGTCTTCACCTACAAGACCGGCACGGTCAATAGCAAAAACAACATGAAGCCCCAGAAGCGCAACATCCTGAATAATCTGGTCATAGGCGCGCTGGAGGAATGTGGAATAGAGTGCGACAACAGGCACCATCCCCTGCTTTGCAAGACCGCCAGCCATAGAAACGGCATGTTCCTCTGCTATTCCCACATCAAACAAGCGCTTTGGAAATGCTTCACGGAATTTTAGAAGTCCCGTACCGCCGGGCATAGCGGCTGTGATGGCGCATACGCGGGAATTTTCAGCTGCAAGTTCCACCATAGTTTCGCCGAATACATCAGAGTAGCTCTTATTACTGGTGGTAACAGAGTTACCGGTAACCGGATCAAATTTACCGATGCCGTGGAATCTGGATGGATCCTCTTCAGCAGGCTGATAGCCATGCCCCTTCTTTGTCCGGACGTGGATCAGTACAGGAGAATTAAAATCACGTGCCACACGCAGAAGGTCGATCAATTCCGGCAAATCATGGCCATCCACCGGGCCAAGATAGGTCAGTCCCATATTTTCAAAAATAGTTGTTGGCAGAATAAAACGCTTGATACGGTTTTTGACCCGGCTGGTGAAATTGTAGAACGACTTACCGCCGGGAACATTTTTGAGAAGATTTCTGTAAATCAGCTTTAAACGCAGGTAGTCATCCGTACTGCGCAGGCGTGACAGGTGCTTTGCCATACCGCCCACATTCCGGTCGATAGACATTTCATTATCATTCAGAATGATAATCATAGGTTCCTTGCTGACAGCAGCATCATTTAAACCCTCATAGGCCATGCCTCCGGTAGCTGCACCGTCACCGATCAAAGCAATGACATGATAATTTTTATTCTGCAGGGTTCTTGCACGCGCCATACCCAACGCAATCGAAACAGAGCTGGAAGCGTGACCTGCAACAAAAGCGTCCGAATCACTTTCGTTCGGCTTGGGAAAGCCGGAAATACCGCCAAACTGACGCAGATGCTCAAAATCCGTCTGGCGACCGGTCAGCAGCTTATGGACATAAGACTGATGGCCAACGTCAAATACCAGACGGTCTTCCATTGTATTAAAAACGGTCTCAATTGCAACGGTAAGCTCAACTGCACCCAGATTGGAGGCAAGGTGACCACCTGTTTGGGACACACTGGAAACCAGAAAGCTTCGAATCTCGTCGCACAAATCTGCGCGCTGCTGATCATTGAGGCGGGCAAGATCTTCATGACCGTTGATATTCGGTAAAATACGCACGTATCAACACGTCCTTATACGAGTTTTTTTAACGGCAAAACCGTTTTATTAGACTGCGAATTAAGCAGCCTGTGGCGTGGCCGCCAAGAAATGAACTTATTGTTTGTTTTTCTTTTTGGAACGGAAAAGCCCCGGCACATGCTCCAGCCAGTAAATAAGCTTACCGACAGCATGCACGATTTCTGTCGCAGAATTAACCGCAAAGGTTTTGCCGATTGCCTTTCCGCCAACCGTAAGTCCGGCGCAGAATGCGGACATCAGCAGAGAAACCATCTGCGGCCAGCCAAACTCCATATTCTGCAAAATCTGAGCCGCAATGGTTGCAGATGCGCTGCCGGAAACAACACCGCAAATATCACCAACAACGTCGTTACAAATGGAACTGACACGCTCAGCATTGCGAAGCAGCCTGATTGCTGCCTGTGCGCCGGGAACTTTGCGGGCAGCCATGGAATGGAAGGGTTTTTCATCCGCTGTGGCAACCGCCATACCGATGATGTCAAAAATAATGCCGATCAGAATAATTGCCAGGAGAATCAAAAATGCGGTAACAATACAGCTTCTGCTCATAACTTCGTCAGAAATGAACGAAATGGTACCCGAAATGACAATCGTGACTAAAAAAATGGTGACGACCCACCGGATCGTCTTATTCCGCGCTTTCTTTGAAGCTGCGGGATCAGTTTTTGACACTTGAATAAACCCCTTTGAGATTATTGATAGAAAGACGGCAGCAGACAGGATAAATCTTACGGCTTAGGTCGGGTTGTTTTTCACCGGAGAGAACCTGCCGTTGCCGAACAGGCCGTTTCCATTTGATCTCTCAGCCTGGGTGTTGCCAAATCCAAGTACCCGATTGCCACTTAGTCCGTACTGTAATCCCCTGTCTGCCCAGTTACGACAGCCTAGGTGTTTTCCACAACAAAGTGATCCATAGTCTTAGCCTCTTTTGCAAGGATGGTTTCCAGAGGCGATGACGACAGACGCTTGGCCGAGCGTACCATCGCCTGATCCTCTTTCCCCTCATACTCACTCAAGGCAGGCTACACTGCACACAGCACACGATTCTGCGCACTGCCTTGCAGGTTCTTTTCCCGGCTCGTACGCGATGGGATCCCGCTAGGGACGTTCTACCTCGTCGCACAATACCAGGTCTCCACGGAAAACGGGTCGTATGCTCCATGCCATTGGGGCGCGCCCGTAATCCTTAACCCCCAGCACCCACCCTAAACTGGGCGTAAAAAGCAGGCACCAGGGACTTCATCGATGTGCCCTTCATAGGATTTTTAGGCCCTACCTGGAAGATGGACA
>JAFYLN010000097.1 GCA_017537045.1 Oscillospiraceae bacterium
CCCCCATTCATCCCGCGGTACTGGCCCCGCTCGCATAGGCTAGTATTACCTATGCGAGCGAAGTAGCAGTAGCAAAAAGGAGAAAGAAACCAATGTCCTATGCAAAAGACACGCAGTCCAGAAAATGGATGCTCGTCATCAACAACCCGGAAGAACATGGGTTGACCATAGAAATGATCATCGAACTGCTGAATCGGTTTCATCCGGATTACTTCTGCCTGGCTGCTGAGATTTCGTCCACCGGGACTTATCATATCCATATCTTCCTGTACTCTACATCTCCTATCCGGTTCAGTACCGTCAAGAATCGGTTTCCTACCGCCCATATTGAAGTGGCAAAAGGAAGCTGCCTTCAGAATCGGGAGTATATCCGTAAAGAAGGAAAGTGGGAAGGCACCGATAAGGCAGATACCAGTGTAGAAGGTTCGTTTCAGGAATTTGGTTCCATGCCTAGTGAAGCCGAGGAAAAGAGTCCTAAGAATGCCGCTGTAATTCAACATGTGAAAGACGGCTTGACCAATGCAGAAATCATTGCTCTGGACCCCAGCTATGCATTCAGAGGGCGGGATATTGATCAGCTTCGGCAGGACATTTGTTATGCCCCGTTTCGGAAGGTTCTCCGGAATGTGGAAGTTCATTATCTGTATGGTGATAGTGGCACTGGCAAGACCAGAAGCATCTTCGATAAGCATCCCATGGAAGATATCTGCCGTATTACCAACTACGCACCCAGGGGTGTGACTCAGTTTGATGCCTATACCGGTCATCCTGTTCTCGTGTTTGAAGAATTTCATTCCCAGATTCCCATCACCGCGATGCTGAATTATTTGGACATCTATCCCGTCATGCTTCCGGCACGTTACTATGACCGGGTTGCTTGCTATACCACCGTGTATATCACCTCCAACATCCCTCTGGAGCAGCAGTACACCGAGATCCAGAGAAGCAAGCTGGAGACCTGGAACGCGTTTCTGAGACGCATTAACACCGTAACCGAGTTCCGTAGAGACGGACTCATCCGCGAGGTACACAATGAAAGCAACAAAAACCACTAAGAAATACGACACCTCCAAAATCGGTCTGGGGAGGATTCTCCCCAGACTGGACCACACCTCCGACGCGCCTGTGAAACTGATTTTCTTGATCCTGTACATTCTGGGAGCAATCCTGATCTGGAACACCCAGGCAAACATTGCAGCATCCACTGAAAAGATTGAGTATATCTCTCCCGTTGCAGAGTTTGCAGCCAAAAATATCTTCATCACCTATCTGATCGTAGCAGGCATCGCCGTCACCATACTCATTCTGACTCCCATCGGAAAGAGATCTGTTCAGGATCAACTGAAAAGCATTGGCCTCATCAACCATTCCGAGGCCGTGCCGGAACTGAAACACAAACGCAAGGATAAGCAGAATCCCAGAATCTCCATCTGGGAATTCACCTCCCAGGGCATTCCTCTGAAAGTCTGGAAGGACAAGCAGGCAGCCATTGAAACAGCTCTAGACATCACCATTGTCAAAATGAAAAATGGGTCTGGTAAGAGCAGAGTCCTCATACATGCAGTGCCTGCAGTCAGTGATCTACCCGATATGATCAAGTGGAAGGATAAGTACCTCTACCAGCAGTCTTTCATACTGAATCTAGGTGAGAGCTTCACTGATCCGGTCACCGTCGATTTGGCGAGAGTTCCCCATATTCTGTTGGGCGGTGCCACCGGCAGCGGCAAGAGTGTGCTGCTGAAACTGCTGCTCATGCAGGCAATTAAGAAAGGTGCCAATGTTTGCATCGCTGACTTCAAAGGCGGTGTGGATTTCCCTCCAATCTGGCATAAAGAGTGCCAGATGTGCTTCGAGGATCAGTCCACACTGGAACTGCTCACAGAACTGACAGAAGAACTTGAACACAGAAAGCAGTTGCTCAAAGCTGCTGGTCTTCCCAACATCGACCATTACAACGCAGCCACCGGAGAGAATCTGCAACGGTATATCTTCGCCTGCGATGAACTGGCTGAGATGCTGGAAAAAACCGGTCTGACGAAAGATCAGAAAGAAACCATCACCAAAATCGAAGGTAAGCTCTCCATTATTGCCAGACAGGGACGAGCCTTTGGTATCCACCTGATCCTGGCAACTCAGCGTCCGGATTCCAACATCCTGAACGGCCAGATCAAGAATAACATCAATTGTCGGATCTGCGGCAGAGCAGATAATGTTTTATCCATGATCATTCTGGACAATACAGACGCAGCCGATCAGATCCCGGAAGATGCCCAAGGCCGTTTCCTCCTGAATGACGGAACCATGTTCCAGGCATACTGGTTCGATGATGCTGCAGGCATTGCAAGCCCCCACCCCTAATAGAATGTTCTATGGAAGGGGGCCGTCCGATGGCGAAACAAGAGGTGCAACTAACCTTTACTTTTGTAAATCCGAACACCCCAAAGGAGTTTGAAAAACAATTTCGGAAGATCCTGATTGAAAAACTTCTTGCTTTATATAGAGAGAACACAATGGCAGTTAGTTGACCAACCTACATCCGGAAAGGGGAATGTTTTCGTTCCCCTTTCTTGCTTTATATGGAAAAACGACTGCACTAGCAGTCATTTTTCCTCGAGACCGCCATTTTCCTCCCCGGCTTCGCCGGGAACCGGAAAATATGGCTAAATTATACCATTCGCTTGCGCTTTATGGTATAATATAAAGCAGATATGGGTTGGTTGACAGAAAGGAGCAACCAACAAATGAAAATAGCTGCATATTGTCGTGTCTCAACGGACAAAGATGAGCAGATAGATAGTCTGATCCACCAAAAGGA
>JAFYLN010000010.1 GCA_017537045.1 Oscillospiraceae bacterium
CTCTGTTTTTGCACAGGGTTACGATCATATCCAGTGTCTTTTCGCTGTTTTTCATGTGTATTTCCTCCAAAATCGGATTGTTATCTTAACAACGTATTATAACCGAGATTTTCCAACAAATCAAGTGGCAGATGAAAAAACCTTTCACTTCCGGATCGCAGAGCTGTCAGCGGAAATTCAGAGAAGAAACCGGATCCATCCGAAAAGAAACAGGTGCAGCGGATAGTATATGTAAAACATCCATTTCATCGCTCTGTTAACTTTGGGATCCCGGCCTCTCTGCCCGTTGTACATCATGATCACAGGGATCGCCAAAACGACCGCCATTTGAATAAGACCATATAATTTGTCGAGGGCAAAGAAATAGACAAACGAATACATCCCCACATAGAAAATCATCCAAAGCATTTGCTTTTCCAAATCTCCGCGATTGGTACCGAATGCCAAAACGCAGAGGCTTGCAATACAGCTCCAATCACTGGGGAAAGTGATCAGGCAGATCAGGATCACAAGGAAGGGCTTGAACTGCTCACGGATCTTTTCACTATGCGCGATGCGGAGCATTACCAGTCCCCAGGCAAGGGACCACATAACGCTTGTCTGATTGAGGATCCCGCCATTGTAAAAAGGGAGATAGGATCTCCAATCAAGGGGATCGGCGGAGAAAAACACATACGCGAAATGGGAAATAAAGGCGAACAGAAACAGCCGCCGTGTGTACTTCGCAATATCCTTTGTGTGGTGATAACCCTCCGCTATAAAATAACACATGACCGGACAGGTGATTCGGCCGATTATGTGCATAAAGATCGGCAGAGGCTCCTTTGAATATCCCGGGAACACCAACCAGGCAATATGGTCGATCGTCATTGCGAGGATCGCGATGAGTTTGATCCCATTGGAATTTAATGTGGCTTTCATACTTACTCCCATGAAGTCGTGTTTACCGACGGGCAAAGGCTCCCTTACACGGGGGACTTTGGCGCAGTGCAAATCAGTTAGACAAATTGGAATTTAGCAAATAGACATCATCCAGCAAAAAACTAATCTTCTATGGGATATTCAACATCCAGCATTTTTTCGACATCTGCTTCAACAGCATCAAACATTTTCGAATAGACTTCTATATTCGTTCTGGCATTCGTATCAAAAACAGCAAATATATCAACAACCGAATAAAGTCTTACCTTGACAGTTTGATTATGGATATTAATGTATTCTGATTCGTATTCTTTTGCTATTTTCTCGCACTTCAAATCCGCATCTTCCATACTAGACGCTCTAATCAGAATAATTCTTTCTTCCCAGGCAGGAATGACTGCATCTAACAATTTATCATCCATACTATAAAATCTTGATTGGTACAAACATTTTACAGCATACATATTTTTCATAATGTTCCTCCCACTTATTCAACAAATTCAAGTTTGGTAATATATAAGCGAGGGTTTCAAAGCCTTCGCTTTTCTTATATGATGAAGGGGACCGGTCTAACGGAATTTCAAGTTGGGACGCCACGCCCGTCGACAATGTGTTAGCCACCCTTCATCATTCTGCATTCGATTTAGCTAGTTGGGACAGAATACTGCTTCCGTTTTACGCACCAATCTGAATGAATTTTGAAGCGCTGGAACCGATCAATATCATTCACAAAGGAGGATCACTATGATTGCTGTTGGAATCGATGTTTCTAAATCCAAGAGCACCGTTGCCATTCTGGATTCCTACGGAACAGTCCTGGCAACTCCATTCAACATGGCACATACCCAGTTAGAAATGAATGCACTCGTATCCCGGTTAAAGGCGTTTGACGAACCTGTAACCATCCTGCTGGAATATACCGGACACTATCATTATCCTGTTCTGAAAAAGCTCCAGGATGAAGGCTTACCGGTATGCGTTGTCAATCCATACCAGATGAAGAAGTTCGGTGATGTAGAGATTCACAAAGCGAAAACGGATAAGAAGGATGCTATTCGTATTGCAACATACGCTTTGGAGAAATCTTATCGCCTTGTTCCTTACAGCTTCATGGAGCAAAAATATGAGGACCTCAAATTTCTATCCAGACAATATCAACAAAGAGTATCTCTTGTCGCCAAGTTCAAGGTGCAGCTTATCAATCTCCTTGACCAAACCATGCCTGGAATAACTAAGATTCTTGCACTAAAAAGCCGAGATCCTGAAAAATGTGCCTTATTGCTCTTCATTAAGCGGTATAAGTCTTTTGATGAGATCCAGCGCATCGGCAAAACACGCTTTCTGTCTACCTATGCAACACTTATGAAAAAGACACCTGACAGATACGCACCCCAAAAGGGATTGGAAATCTACGAACTAGTCCGTGACAGTATTACTACACGCGGAGAAGATCCTTATATTTGGGCTGCTCAGGACCAGTGTGTGGACCTCTTAGCGACCGCTCAAAATGCAGCGGATGAAATCATTACGCAGATGCAGAACATTGCAGAAACTATTCCAGAATACAAGGTGCTGCGTGCAATGAACGGTGTCGGCGACCGACTGGGGCCTGTTATCCTGGCTGAGATTGGAGATATACGGCGCTTTCATAGCGGCAAGGCTTTGAACTCTTTTGCAGGCAACGATGCACCACCATACCAGTCTGGACAGTTTGAGAGCAGAAACCGCCACATCTCAAAGCGTGGCAGTCCTGCTCTCCGGAAAGCTTGTTTTGAGGTCATGCAGGCCCTTAAACTGACAAAACCTCAGGACGATCCCGTATACCAATTCATACTGAAGAAAGA
>JAFYLN010000098.1 GCA_017537045.1 Oscillospiraceae bacterium
GCTATTGAGGGGAGGGAAAACAATGTCTGAAATTCGCGTTAAGGAAAACGAATCTCTGGAGAGCGCTCTGCGCCGTTTCAAGCGTAGCTGTGCCAAGGAGGGCGTTATCGCTGAAGTTAAGAAGCGCGAGCATTACGTCAGCCCCAGCCTGAAGCGTAAGCAGAAGTCTGAAGCTGCCCGTAAGAACAAGAGAAAGTTCTACTAATTGAAAATCCCTCTTGATTTGATGCTCAAAACCGCTCACCGAAAGGTGAGCGGTTTTTGCGTACCAATTATTTCAGACAGCGTTCCAACTCCGACAAAATCTCTGCCTCGTTGTCGCTGATTTCCGTATAAAAGATCAGTTTTCTCTCTTGGCCATCAGTTTGAGAACTTGCGAATAAACTGAAATCAATTACAGGTGCATCTGCTCCCAAATGTCCGAGAAGCAGATGTGTAATTTGTGCATCTGTGCGGACAATCTCAACCGCGTCTGCAAATTGCGTGCAGATCCCTTTTGTCTGAATGCCTAAGCGTGCGGCCAGTTCCTGAATCTTGTGCCCGAGGGATGCTTCGTTTGCGACGATCACAGCATACTGCGTCTGTTTATTCCTATCCAGCAGTTCGTCAGTGGTGACGCCAAAGAAATCCGCCAGTGCGCACAGCATCAGAATGTCCGGCAGCGTGTAGCCATTCTCCCATTTGGATACGGCAGCAGCGGTGACACCCAGTTCCGCTGCCAGCTCTTCCTGCTTGATGCCTTTCTGCTTTCTCAGTTCCAGAATTTTTTCTCCAATGTTCATGTAGAAAACCTCCAAAGATGATTTTCAAAGATCTTTGATGGCTTCATCATATCATGTTCTTTGCGCCATTTCAATCGCGCATCAGGAACATCACTTTCCCGTTGGGATAGTTTTATAAATTGATGTTTATCATGATGTTGTAAATTCAAATAGTCGCCCCTGTGGGGCGACAGCATCCTCCGGATGCAGGGGATTCGGATTGCCGTGTCGCATGGCTTAATGCCATGCTCCTCGCAATGACATCGTGATTTGGTAGTTGGTAGCAGCAAAATCGGCGCGGAAACCATCGAAAACCACTGTCATTCCGAGGAGGCCAGAATGGCCGACGTGGGAATCTCCCGGTACAATGTTTGTTTGTGCACTGCTTATCGATGCATGGAAGCAGGAGATTGCCACGTCGCGCTATGCGCTCGTCGCAATGACATGTTTTTTGAGCGGCACAATGTTGCGAATTCGCCGAAAACCAATGCGAATACGTTAAATTCTACCGCACGGGCGTGTTGCAGAGCGCAGCGAATCAAAATAGGTCGATTGCCGGTGGCAATCGCACAATAATTCATGGGTCGCCGCCCCTACATTCATTATTGAAACAGAGCGATAAATTGAAATTTGAAGTTGGCTTAAAACCGCACACCCAACTCTTGATACAGCCCCACTGCGCGGGTCACGCCCAGCGATTGGACATGTTCCAGCTTTTCTTCCAGCGTTTCGAAAGTGTCGAAAAGCGTAAACGTGATGCTGTCAGTGGAAACAACGCTGTGATAGCGGCAATGAAGCTTTTTTTCGTAGAAACCACCTTCCAGTTGCTGCGTTGGAAAGACCGGAGCATACGCGGTGCCGCTTTTCGTAACGGTGATCCGCTCCTGACACAGTGCAGCCTCCAGCCAGATTTCCCGTCCGCTCCACGGATGCAAATACTGCTCTATGGGCATATCCAGCGGGCAGGGAGCCAGAAAAACCGGACAGGATAAACCTTCGGAAAAGCTTTCTGTAACGGCCACGGGACAGAGGAGCGCCTGTGTGATGGCATGCACCATAGCGCGGCTTTCCGGTTCTGGAGGGCGCTGGAAATCCAGCAGGACGCTTTCACATTCCAGATGCGCAACAGCATCTGAAAGCTGCTGCGCCACCAGACCGGCGCTGTGTCCCTGACAGGGCATCCGGTCGTTAAGAATCAGAATAGAGCCAGGTGCAAGCACATCGGGGAGATTACTGATTCCTTCGGTATAGGGCGAAAAATGACAGGCCATGTAGGCGCAGCGTTCCGGCAGAGAAGAAAGCAGCGAAATTTCAGCGGCGGTCAGCGCAAGATAAAAAGGCAAAACCATGGACAAATCACCCTTGACGTGTTATAATTCATCCGTATCCTATGAATGAAAGAGGGTTTTTATGCCTTTTCCGCTGCTTCCGAAATTGATTACCGGGGAACTGACTGACCTGACACCGCAAATCCTGCGCTCTCACAATGTCCGCCTGCTGATGCTGGATTTTGACAATACCATCGTTCCTTATACAACGGATATCCCAACAGAAAAAATGGCCGCATGGCTGCGTGATATGCGTGCATCCGATATTCAGCTTTGCGTGGTGTCCAACAGCAAGCGTGACCGTGTGAAGATCTTCTGCGCGTCTTATGGTATCGACTGCATCACCCACGCGAAAAAACCATTTACAAGGGGTATCAACGAATGCCTTGCAAAATACGGCATCCCCGCAGAGAATGCCGCGCTGGTGGGCGATCAGATTTATACGGATACCTTCGGTGCCAACAATGCAGGCGTGATGCCCATTCTGGTTCGTGCCATCGACAATCATAATATCTGGCTGAAGCTGCGCCATGTGGCTGAGATGCCTTTCATTTTTGCCGCAAGAAAAAGGAGAATGTAATATGAAAAATCTTGATAAGTACCTGTCCCTGCTGGGTGAAGAGGTGGATGGCTTGCTGCTGACCAGCCGCTACAGCCGTCATTATGGCGCAGAGTTTGACATTGCCGAGGGCGTTGCCATCGTCACTGCCAAGGGCTGCCGCTATTTTACCGACAGCCGCTACATCGAGTCCGCTGAGAACAATCTCAAGGGCTTTGAGGTCAAAATGGTCGACCGAAACAACAGCTATTTCAAGCTGCTGGGTGAAGCCATAGCCGATTTTGGCGTTACCGTACTGGGCTATGAGGAGAATTATCTGACTGTCGCAGAACTGATGGGTTATGAACAGAACCTTGACGCCAAGCTGATTCCCTACAATAAGAAGATCAACGGTTTCCGGGGTGTCAAAGAGGAATGGGAACTGGAGCTGATGCGCAAGGCTCAGAAAATCGCGGACAAGGCCTTTGCAGAGGTTCTGCCCCGGATCAAGACCGGCATGACGGAGCTGGAGCTGCAGGCAGAGCTGATCTACTGCATGTACAAGAACGGTGCCCACGGCCTGTCCTTTGATCCTATCGTGGTTTCCGGTCCTAATACCAGCCTGCCCCACGGTGTGGCCGGCGAGCGGATTATCCAAGCTGGCGACTTTGTTACCATGGACTTCGGTGTTCTCTACTATGGCTACTGCTCCGATATGACCCGTACCGTGGCCGTGGGGTATGCCACGGAGGAAATGAAGAAGGTCTATGACACTGTCCTGCAGGCTCAACTGGCAGGCATCGCTGCCACCAAGGCCGGTATTCCCGGTAAGGACATCGATGCTGCTGCCCGTAAGGTCATCGAGGATGCCGGCTACGGTGCTTACTTCGGCCATGGCTACGGCCACAGTCTGGGTCTGGAAATCCACGAAGCACCCAACCCCAACCCCGGCAACCCCGATCCCATGCCCGAAAATGCGGTCGCATCCGCTGAGCCCGGCATTTATCTGCCCGGTAAGTTCGGCGTGCGCATCGAGGATGTGACCATTTTAAAGGCGGACGGCTGCGAGAATATTACTTTCAGCCCCAAAAATCTGATTATTGTCTAAAAAAATCTCGTTTACCCCTTGAAAAATCCGCATCTTTCGGTTAGAATATATAAGTTAAAGTATGCCAATATAACACATCCGTAAGGATGACCATTTTAGGAGGATATTTACAATGATTTCTGCAGGCGATATTCGCAACGGCATTACCTTTGAGATGGACGGCAAGGTTATGCAGGTCATCGAGTTCCAGCACGTCAAGCCCGGCAAGGGCGCTGCATTCGTTCGCGTCAAGATGCGCAACGTCATCACCGGCGGCGTGACCGAAACTTCCCTGAACCCCTCTGCCAAGTTCCCCACCGCTTTCATTGAGAGAAAGAAGATGGAGTACTCCTACAACGACGGCGAGCTGTACTACTTCATGGATCAGGAAACCTACGAGCTGGAGCCCATCGATGCTTCCAACCTGGATGATTCCTTCAAGTTCGTCAAGGAGAACGACGTTTGCACCGTTATGAGCTACAAGGGCAAGGTCTTCGGCGTTGAAGTTCCCAACTTTGTTGATCTGGTCGTTACCGACACTGAGCCCGGCTTTGCTGGCAACACCGCTACCAACGTCACCAAGCCCGCTACCGTCGAGACCGGCGCTGTTGTCCGTGTCCCCCTGTTCATCAACGAGGGCGACAAGATCCAGATCGACACCCGTACC
>JAFYLN010000099.1 GCA_017537045.1 Oscillospiraceae bacterium
CCTTTGCTGATTTCGAAAAGCAGCTGGCTGTTAGACAACGTCAATATAACAACTTCCCCATGAGACCACTCAACTGGAAGTCACCGAAACATATTCTTTTTTCTTTCCCGAATGTGTAACACATCATTGACAAACCTACATATTCCGAAAATGTGATGGATATGGTCCGAAAATGTGATGGATATGGTATGATAAATCTATTCTGAACGCGTGACCTGCGGAGTGTATTTCCGGTCTGTATAGGTGCAAGCCTATTTGTTTGATAGAAAGGAGAAACACATGGACGAAAAAGAAATCATCGACTTGTATTGGTTAAGATCGGAGCGCGCCATTGAGGAGACTGCCCACAAGTATGGAAGATTCTGCTATAGCATTGCCTACAATATCCTATTCAACCAAGAGGACAGTGAAGAATGCGTGAATGATACATACCTGCACGCATGGAATGCTATTCCGCCCCGGCGGCCGAACAAATTGTCAGCATTTGTAGGAAAGATCACCCGAAACCTAGCGCTGAAACAGTACGAAAAGTATACTGCGGCAAAGCGCGGCGGGGGACAGGCACCGCTGGCGCTGGAAGAACTGTCAGAATGTATTTCGTCTCCGGACTGCGTGGAACGGTGTCTGGATGAGCGAATGCTGGTGGAAGCGCTTAACCGATTTCTGAAAGGGTTACCAATTGAGCCGCGGCGGATCTTCCTGCACCGCTACTGGAAGCTGGATTCAGTCAGTGAAATTGCCCGGGAATTTGGATTCAGCGAGAGCAAAGTGAAAATGTCACTGATGCGCACCCGGGGGAAACTGAAGAACTTTCTGGAACAGGAGGGGATCGAACTGTGAAAGAAATGCAGATTCTGAATGCGCTTGGAAAAATTGATGACCGGTACGTAGAAGAACTGTACAAGCCCAAGCGGGAAGATAAGAACCACCGTGTGAAACGTCTTTTGCTGGCTGTAGCAATTGCTGCCTTGATTGCTTGTCTGGTAGGCTGTGCGGTGGCTTATGTGCTGTCGATGGAGAAAATGACACTTGGTAAAGACGTGTTTCTGGCAGACAGTACTTCACAATCAGAGCAGCAGACCATCCTTTCCATGCAGGGATTCATGGGAAGCCCGAATTATCGGGCAGCCAAGGAATGGTATGAATTCTTGCAGGCCTACGACCCGGACGGAAAGATACTTCGTTCGCTGGACAAAGAGGAAACTGTCATGGCGGAGGAATACGAGGGCTATGGTTGCTATACACCGGAGATGATGGAAAAAGTAGACGAAATCTGCGAAAAGTACGGTCTGCGTAAGCAAGGCTATGCTGTACTGGTGGATACGCAGGAGCAGTTCTACGAAGCTTTGAAAATCGGCAGGATCGTGAAAGCAGATGCACAGGCGGAAACAAGCATATCGCCGGTATATTTCTATCAGACAGGTTCTTTTATGCTCGACGGCAACACGAAACTCACCGGAGAGTGTGTCCTATGGGAATATCCAACCGAATTCCAGTTCTACTGCGTGATGAAAAGCGATTTTGACGATGTGTTTCTCAATGTGGGAGATGTCCAGGATTATGACCAGTGGGAATACGTCACAAAAGATGGTGAAACCCTGTTACTTGCAATCAGTCAGGAGAAAGCGCTGCTGATTCTCGACAAGCCGGAATGTTTCGTCACGGTGAACATCCTACAGACCCGTGTGGGGGATGCCTGTTCCGGCGAACAGATGATAAGCCGGGAAGCAATGGAAGCATTTGCGGAAGTTTTTGACTTCTCCTTTCTACCCCAGCCGGTCAGCCGGACTGACTGGGATATAGCCAGAGAGATGGAAGAGAAGCAATATGAGGCATATCAATTGCAGCAGGAAAGCTGGGCTGTATCAGATGCAAATCCGCAGAATCAGAAGGATATCGCTGACTACATTAACTACCTTCACGAAAATGATCCGAATCCGGAAGAATTATATTACGCGCTGCGTGATCTGGATGGTGACGGCGCTGCGGAATTACTCATTGGCGGCAGCGATACGGACATTGGTCAGATCGTAAGATTTGTCGATGATGGGGCAGAAGTGAATACGTTGGGTTTTCTGGAGGGTATATACCTGTGCGAGGGGAATGTGGTGGAAAAGACCTTTCCTTTTGAAGAAGAAAGATACATCGGCTGGTTCAGCCAATATACCCTGACAGGGCAGAGCACACTGGATTGTATTGCCTATGATCCGGAGTTCAATCCAGAAAATCCATGGTTTCGCAGCCCAGAGGGTAGTCAGATGAAACGCACATGGGAACCAATTTCGGAAGAAGAGTACCAAGCTGTACGAAAGAAGTATGAACGTGTAAAAATAAAACTCAAGCCACTGGATGAATATCCGTTAGTTTAAAAGATGCCCCGGCCATTGGCCGGGGCATTCGTTTAAGTATGCTTTGTCCGTTTGCGGTTATAGAGCTTGGCCAGACCGCCTTCGCTGGTTTCGCGGAAGCGGTGGTTCAGATTGATGCCGGTTTCATGCATGGCGCGGCAGACCATATCATAGCTGATATTACGGGAGCCTGTGAGGAAATAGCTGAGGTTGCAGGCATTCATGGCGCGCATGGCGGCCACAGCGTTGCGCTCAATGCAGGGAATCTGCACCAGACCGCAGATGGGGTCACAGGTCAGACCCAGATGATGCTCCATGGCAACCTCGGCGGCATATTCCACCTGATCCAGATCCTGTCCGTAAAGCTCTGCCAGTGCGGCGGCAGCCATGGAACAGGCGGTGCCGATCTCGGCCTGGCAGCCGCATTCAGCACCGGAAATGGAGGCGTTGCGCTTGGTCAGATTGCCGATGATGCCGGCGGTGGCAAGGCCGCGGCAGATCTGCTCATCGGTGAAGCCCCGGGTCTCCTGCGCATAGCGCAGCACAGCAGGCAGCACACCGCAGGCACCGCAGGTGGGTGCGGTGACGATCGTACCGTTGTCTGCGTTCTGCTCTGCAACTGCGTAAGCATAGGCGGCGATCTTCTGGAATTCGATCAGGGCGGGAATTTTTTCTTCCGGCTCTTTTTCAATCAGATACTTTGCCTTGCGTTGTACATTCAGTCCACCGGGGAGAACCCCCTCGGCCTTCAGACCCTCATCAATGGCGTTTTTCATCGCTGTCCAGACCTCCATCAGGAAATCCCAGATCTCCGGGCCTTCATTCAGCTCCACATATTCGGACAGGGTGTGGATATAGCGCCATTTGCAGAAGTCTGCAATCTCTGCAAAGGAATGCTCGATATACACTTCTTCGCTTTCGGCATCCTTCCTGCCGGGGATCCGGATGTCACCGCCGCCAATGGACTCGACCCGCATGCTGGAAACTTCCGTGCCGTTTTTCATGGCGAAGAAATCCATGGTATTGGGATGGGCACCATGAAGCTCTTCCTTGGAGAAGACGATCTCAGTGGGCAGAGGGGCGAGCACCTCCAGCAGGACGCGGTCGGTGCCGTGACCGACACCGGTGGCACTCAGAGAGCCGTAAAGTACGACCTTGAACGCATCAGCACCGGGATTTTTTTCTTTGAACAGCTTTGCGGCTCGTTCCGGACCCATGGTGTGGGAGGAGCTGGGGCCTTTGCCGATCTTGTAAATCTCGCGGATGGATTTCATAAAAATTCCTCCGTATCTGTATTTCATCCGCTATTATATCAAACCACCGCAGGAATTACAACGGCTTTTCCGAAATAATTACATAAGAAAGGGAATTGATGTTTATCGCACAGTGTGCCGTGGATAACGTAGGGGCGGCGACCCGCCGCCCGGCGGTACAATGTTGCGAATTCGCCGAAAACCAATGCGAATACGTTAAATTCTACCGCACGGGCGGCGGATCGCCGCCCCTACATTCACGCCGGAAGGACGTGCGTTAAACTGAAATTTGTATCCTATCGCAATGCTTCCAGGCTCAGTTCTCCGGCTAATTTGAACAGTGCGTCGGAAAGCACCTGTTCCAGGGGCCTTCCGGCAGCGGCAGCGATGCGGGTATAAAAAAGAACCACGGCGGGTTCCAAGTGCAGCGTGATTTCGGTCATAGGCACCTCCGAATTTCTTTGTAAAAAACTTTCTCCATCCTATGCAGACACTTGACAATGGTGCTATAATATAGAGTAACGAAAAAGGAAAACCGAGAGGATGAAAGATATGGCAAAAGATAAAAAGGTCACAGAGATCACCGACATGGAGGTCGACTTTGCCCAGTGGTTCACCGATGTGTGCAAAAAGGCACAGCTGATCGACTATTCCAGTGTCAAGGGCGTGTTCATCTACCGTCCCTATGGCTATGCCATCTGGGAGAATATCCAGAATGTGCTGGACAAGGAATTCAAGAAGCAGGGCGTTGAGAACGTCTACATGCCGCTGCTGATTCCCGAATCCCTGCTGCAGAAGGAGAAGGATCACGTGGAAGGCTTTGCACCCGAGTGCGCATGGGTCACC
>JAFYLN010000100.1 GCA_017537045.1 Oscillospiraceae bacterium
AAAGGCCGCGCCGATGTGGTCGATCAGCATTGTCACGCAGGCAATCAGCTTCAGCCCCTCCTGGGAAAGGCCGCGTTTTTTGTCCATGATGATCCCTCATTTCCGAAAATTCTGTCATCATTATACCGTAAGGGGCCGAAAAAGACAATGAATTTCCACAAAGAACGGTTGATTTTTCCGCTTCAATAGTGTATAATACACTCTCGGTATCCGGGCGTAGCTCAGTTTGGTAGAGCGCTAGCTTTGGGAGCTGGAGCATCGAATCAGTTCGATGGCTTCAAATGTTGCATCCGCCCCTGTTACGCCCTAATTACCCCGTAATTATCTCCATCAAAAGTTCGAAAAATATGTGCCAGAATATCTTTGACCACATGTTTGACCACATCTGAAAAATCTTTAACTGAATATCCGGGCTTAGCGAAGTTTGGTATCGCGCTTGATTTGGGTTCAAGAGACCGTGGGTTCAAATCCCGCAGCCCGGACCACGTTTGCGGTTCATGCCGCATGGAAAGCCGCAAAGTAGCAATACTTTGCGGCTTAATTTTTTACTTCTGGAGGGAAAGCATGTTTCGAAGAAATACAAATATATTCTTTATCTCTAGGCCTTTCTGGGAAGAAATGAATATCCCTGAAGATTTTGTTCTTCGTATGTACCAAGAATACTTCGGAAAAGAAGAACGTACTATCCACTCTCGAAAGGATGCAATCTCCTTTATTTCCCCCATTCTTTCTCGTGTACAGCTAGAATTGTTAGATTGGATTAAATTAACAAATACTAATCTTGCGATTAAGTCCCTATACCTAATTTTTGATAGGTGCTTCAAATATTACTTTGTCCAGAAAGCTGACCGTGAGAAACTTGTTGAACTAAATATCCACGACAACGATATTGTTGATAGCTTTAGTATCACTAGAAATATGGCTCTCAATGTAATAAATTCGGTCAACCTTTGGATAGAAAACATTCTCTTATTTCAAAACAAGATTGATGAACAATTAACAGACACATCCTTTACTATTGATAGCAGGTTATTTCTTCAGCTCTATATTTATGGTATTTCCTCAAAAGCACTTTCCCTACTTACATTAAGTCAAAAATTCGATGAAAAAGAATTATTCTATGGCATCAAATACAGATTGCAAAGTGAAGAACCTATCGACATAGTTAGAGAGTACCCTGTAGTATATTTCAGCCCCGCCCTCATTGGAAACCAAGCCATTTTTTCTGTTAGCAAATCAGATTATACTAATCTGGATCACTCATCATTCGGCAAGGGCTTTTACGCAGAGTATGGGTGCAATCTCTTGCTATCCATAAGATTAATGTCAGCTTTTCAGAAGGATGTATTAAATGGGGGCAAACTTTCATATGGTGTTATGGCTAAAGATAAGTTTTTAGCTTTCATTGAGAAATACTCCCCAAAAGACTTTGATCCCCAAAAATTCTTCGATGCTTTTGTCCTTACAAATCGTACTGTTTCAACCCAGTTGAAGAAAAAAGATCCAATAATCTGGGTTATGGGAACCAATAAGTATCGCCACGAACTGCGTCCGTTTATTTGCCTAGACAATGACACTATTGCCATATCATACATGGCTCTAGAACAATCCAAAAACATCTGGCTTTCTTATTTTGCAAATGGCGGAATGCCATATTCTAACAACACGGATCAATTGACCGCTGCTATAGAAAAACGAAATGAGGAACTCTCCAAACAGCTAGTTGATATAATCAGAGTTCAGTTAAGATCACAATATCCACCCGACTTTGATGAATGTGATGTTAAGTACGACCGCATCTTTGGTCACAAGGAGTATGATTACGGCGACTATGATATTGTTTTCTATACTAAACAAACCAACGAATTATTCCTTATCGAAGCAAAATTCTTTTCAGACTCTCTTAATAATAGTGGAATAATAACTGATTATGAGAAGTTATTCAAACCCAAGGGATACTATGAACATTGTAGAAACCGTTATGACTTGGTAATCCAGGAACCAGAATGCATGAAGCAATTTGTTGGTGCCAGTGGAACAGTAAATGCTCATTTTCTCTTTCTATCGTCTAAGCCTCTTGAAATTGAATTCACAGATAAAGATGGTGTTGTATCCTTCCCCTGTTTATCAATATTCACAAAATATCTTACAGGAAATTTGATTTCTGAGGATGGCTTCGAAACCATAAGACCCACTCATCAAATATAATTTTATGATTCCTATTATCTGATAGCATATATCTGTAGCTCTTGGTCAAAACCTTTGCCACCAACTACATGATAATTTGCAGCAAGTCACTTGCCTGATTCTATTTCTAAATCTATTCTTGCCGCCGGAGTTGCCTCCGGCGGCCTTTCTTTGTTTACTGCGTCATCATTTCTGACCGCTCTGCTTCTCCACCTGCATATTATCCCGCTCTACTTCAAACACTATTGCAAAAGGAGTGGTAATATGGACGAACACAATCTCGTCAAAAACACATTGGATCAGATCCCCCAAGCTGTGCCTGACGCGAAGCGCATCGTCGGTCTGGTGAAAGAGGATGGCAGAATTACCGGCTATCAGCTTTCCGACAATTCCATTGTGGAGAAGCAGCAAGCAGTGGACATGGCAAAGCATGGTCAAATTGCCCACGTCGGCATCACCCACCGGGGCAATACGGAATACCTGAAATCTATCCCCGATGGCAGCGAAAATAACAACCTAGGCAACCTTCCCTCCATATCCACATAAGCATAAAAGGCCGACGGAATCAAACTACGTCAGCCTTTTCTTTACTTATGGCGGCACAACTTTTGATTTTCTTGCTCCTTAGGTATATCTGATTTTGTTTTCTACAACAGCAATTACTCTAGTTTCACCATATCTGCAAATTAGGTGCAGTAATGGTATCGTAATTACTCGACTCCCTCTTGCGTCTATGATATAATAAGATAAAAATGGGTAATTGGAGGGTTAAGGATGAAAATCTCCAGCATTCACATTAAAGGATTCCGCAATTTTGATGATGAGCAAATTACATTCCAAGACAAAACTTTAATTATTGGCGCCAACGATGTTGGTAAGTCTAATTTGATATACGCATTACGTCTATTATTCGACAAATCTATCAGCGAGCGCGACTTAGAACTTTCTGATAGCGATTATAATGCATATTCAAGGGCTAATGAGATTGAAATAACTGTCACTATTACAAATGTTGTTGAGGAATGCCTTTTAAGTGCTTTTGGCGGTTCTGTAAAAGACGGAACATTGCTTATTCGTTACAGAAATTCTAAAGGTGGTTCCTATCAATTATTTGTCGGCTTCAGCGAAAACACATTAGCAGAAATCACAACTCGTCAGTATATCAGGCGCCTAAATATGCAATGTGTTGATACCAATCGTGACCTCTTTAGTTTCTTAAAGCATGAGCGCATGCAGATGCTTCGTCTCGCAAAGGAAAAATTGTCTGAGGCAGCAACTTCGGAGGATACACAAAAAGCCGTTGAAATTCAGGAAAAGCTGGATTCCATAAATACACAGATTAGTTCTATGCACTACATTACCACCGCCCTTGATCATGTCAACCAAGAGTTGGGTAAGTTGTCTATCCATAACGAAGACCAGACTGTACAATTCATTGCTGGTGAAAGCGATGCTGGAAAACTACTGGACAATTTAGCCTTGGCGTATTCCTCAGCTGACCATCCCCTCACTCTGGGTGGTGACGGTAGGAACAATCAGATTTTCCTTGCGACATGGATTGCAAAGCAAAATATTCAAAAAAGTATTGACCATGTTACATTTTACGCAATTGAAGAGCCAGAAGCTCATCTCCACCCCCATCAGCAACGTAAACTCTCCGAGTATATACAGAATCACTTTGACGATCAAGTGTTCATCACGTCACACTCTCCCCATATTGCATCAAGATTTGACCCTCACAGCATAGTGCGCCTTTATCCCGAAACCAAATACACTCATGCAGCCTGCGGCGGTTGCAGTTCCATGCTTCAAAAAGTAATCTCTGATTTTGGCTATCGGCTTAATGCACTTTCAGCAGAGGTATTTTTTGCGGATGGAGTTTTCCTCGTAGAGGGAACCTCTGAAGTATTATTCTATAATGCATTAGCGAAAGAGCTTCGTATCGACTTAGATCGTCTTAATATCTCTATCATTTCAGTTGAGGGAATTGGATTCAAGCCATATGTCGCCGTGTGCAATGCATTGAATATTCCTTTGGTCCTGAGAACCGACAACGACATTTTTTCCAAGCCTACCAAGAATCCTACTCACGATTATTATGCAGGTATTTCTCGTATTATGGGTATCCTCAAAGATATTCACGCTGGATCAGATGACAGTTTGTGTGATTATTGGGACAAACATGAAACGGAAAACGAATGGACACATAAGAGCCCCCCACCTGCTACTGCAATTGCACTAAATTCCTATATTCGAGCGCAGGCAGTTTCTCAGGGAATCTATATGTCAGACGTTGATCTCGAAACTGATCTGGCCAATGGCCCATTGAAAAATACACTTAAAACTCATTATAATAAACAACGCATCAGTACACTCATTCGAGCAATGCAAACCAAGAAGGCGGAGAATATGATGCACTTTTTAGTAAAAAACCATGCATCGTTTTCCTGCTTGTACGGAGACAAGATTACTTCCCCTTTGAAAGACCTGCGGGATAAGGTTTTAGAAAGGATACACCCTGCAAATGGATAAAAAGCCTACTGAAGAACAATTGCAAATTATTGACCATCCTGGGAATATAGTTGTCACCGCAAAACCTGGTTCCGGAAAAACATATACTGTTGTTGAAAAAATCGGAAAAGTGCTTACAAATCTGCCAGAATATAAAGGAGTAATAGCTATTTCCTTTACCAACAAGGCAAGTGATGAACTAAAAAAGAGATGCTCTAAAAAAGGTATTGCTGTGAAGCAGTCTTTTTTCGGTACAATTGATAAATTCTATATATCTCAAATAATCATCCCCTTCGCCAGTCACCTGACCAATTGTATGCCGGAGTATTCTGTTTGTGATGACATGGATGATGATCCCAAATTCTCTGATCTTTCCAAGCTTTCCGGAACACCAACTCCAGACCAGGAGGCCATGCTCATAACCGCTCTATCTGAGGGTAAAATTTTTCTTAAAAAATCCGGTGAGATTGCTCTATATATTCTGCACAAGGTTCCAGGAGCACTGAAATACATTCAAGCTAGATTCTCTCATATTTTCATTGACGAGTATCAAGACTGCGGTGAAATACAGCATCTCATTTTCATACATCTTGTTAATGCAGGTCTAATTGGTGTTGCTGTGGGTGACATAAACCAAGCCATTTATGGTTTCGCAAATCGTTTTCCCAAATACTTAATCGATCTAATCGGTAATAATGAATTCAGCCATTTTGAGCTAAACAAAAACCATCGTTGCCATCCCAGTATCTCAGAGTATTCACTGTGTCTATTTGGTGCATCGAAATCTATTCCTACGGAAAAAAGGGTATTTCTTGTCAATGTACAAGGCAGTGAAATTCATATTGCCAAAAAAATCGATCAGTATTTATCTGCAATAAAAGCTCGGTATTCTGTTACCAACAACAAAATCGCCATTCTTTGCCGCAACAATGGCACTGTACAGCAACTGAATAATGCATTGCAAACCCCACACAAAGTATTTGTAGAGACTGCCCTTGACCGAGATAGTTCTGATTGGTGTCGGTTCTTCAGGGATACTCTCACTTCATGTTTTGATACCAGCATCTATGCACTAGATTACGCTGGCGAATTATTCGCTGAAGAAACCGAGCCTGAAAAATATCGTCAAGCGCTCCAATTGTGCCATGCTATTTTTTCTTGTTCACCAGAAACAATACTCTCTGCCGAGGATAATTTGATAAGACTCGCAAAGCTTGTCTACCCCAAAGGTGATTCCAAAACTTCACGAGCTCTTCTACACAGGATACTTGCTGATGAGGATATGATACAAAACTATGTCCCTGCCACTGATCACGAACTAAACATCATGACACTACACAAGTCCAAGGGGCTTGAGTTCAATGTTGTATTTCACATGGATATGTATCAATATATCATTTCTAACGAACGAGGAAACCCAGATGAAATTGCACAAGCATTAAATCTTCATTATGTAGGTGTTACTCGAGCTATTGATGTTTGCTATATCATGAACGGATCAAAACGTTATAGAAGTAGATACGATGATTATGTGAGTGCATACCCATCGGCATTTTTGAGCAAGCCAGGTCTTTCAGAACGAATGCGTAATGTAACCTGGAAATAAGGCATACAATTCCTATCCTTGCACATTTAGGTTTACCTTCTTCTTCAAAATTGCCATTTCCCCTTCCTCAATCATTTTCACTAGCTTATCCTCGAACTTCACCCCGACCTTCGCATAGAAATTCCTCCCAATCCATTTAGCAGCGGCGTCTTTGGGTGAGTACTATTCCTCCAAGAGATGGTCGTTAATTTGGTAGATACACCCGGTGCCCTTTCGGCGATATTTAGGCTTCCATAGCTAAATACCATGAGGCTCTTTTTCTACCTCCGCTGGCATAGCGGGCATCCGTTTTTTCGATGTGGCGATCAATTCTCACAGCATAAAACGCGGTAACATATCTACTCCATTACATCATTGAAACACTAATAACCACATCTCTCACACATTCACTTAACCCGCCGGGTTCTCCTCTGAGAATCCGGCGGGCTTTCTTTGTTTACTGCATCATCATTTCTGACGGGGCCTTCTGTTTCTGGATCGCCTTCTCTGCTTCGATTTCGGCTTTTACTGTCTGGATCAGAACTGCCAGTTTCTCCTCGCATTCCTCTTTATTCCTGCCGTAGACGCTTCGGGAGATGCGTTTGCCGTCGGCGTTTCTGGGGGTGTATTTTCCCTCCCAGAGGTGGTCGTTGATTTGGTAGACGCACCCGGTGCCCCGTTTGCGGCGTGTGGGCTGCCGGGGCTGGAAGTCACGCTGGTCTGCGTGGGGCTTCTTTTCCGCCTCCTCCGGCATGGGGGCATCGGTTTTGCCGATGTGGCGGTCGATTTTCACCGCCGCCTGCTTCTGCATGGTATCGGTAACGTGGGAGTAAATATCCAGCGTGGTGGCCGACGAAACATGGCCGATAATAGTGGACAGGGTCTTCACATCCAGCCCGTGTTCCAGCGCCATGGTGGCGAAGGTGTGCCGCAGGTCGTGAAACCGCACCTTTTTGCACTGCGCCCGCTCCAGGGTCTGCTGCATCCGTCGGCGGACATAATTTGGCGTGAGGGGGCCATCCGCTTTCACCGGGGACGGGAACATCCACCGGGAATCCACCGTCTTTTTGTACGCCTCCAGCACCCGCATGACGCTCCCCGGCAGGATCACCGTGCGGACGGATGCCCTGGTTTTCGGCTCCGTGACCACCAGCTCGCCCCCCATGTAGCAGGCGGATTTGCTGATCCGCAGCTCCCCGGTGGCGAAGTTCAGATCACGCCATTGGAGGGCGACGATCTCCCCCAGCCGCATGCCGGTGGCCAGCTCCAGCAGGAACAGTTCGTAGAGCCCGTCCTCCCTTGCCTGGATCAGAAACCGCTGCATTTCCTCCTGTGTCAGGATCTGCATCTCGGCGCTTTTCTTCGGCGGAAGCTTGCACCCGGCGGCGGGATTGAATCGAATCAGCTCCTCCTGCACCGCCCGTTTCAGCGCCGCATTACAAATCATGTGGCACTTCCGCACCATGGCGTCGGACAGCCCTGCACCATGCTGCTCCACCAAATTCCGCCGCCCGCTCTTCTTCAGACTGGCGAAAAACTGCTGTAAATCGTTCTGCGTCAGCTGGTTCAGAGGGATCTGCCCGACCTGCGGGATAATGTGATTGTAGATGCGGTTTGCGTATTCCGGCTGGGTCCGGATCCCCAGATTAGGTCTGCAGTAGGTTTCGTACCAGAAGGCCACCCAATCCCCGAATGGCATATCCGGCTGACATTTTCGGATGGGCGGCGTGAACTCCTCCTGTAATTTCTTCAGCTTCTCCCGGCATTCGCTCTTGGTTTTGGCCAGCACATTCTTCGTCTGGGGCAGGCCCTTTTCATCGTAGCCCGTGACCACCCGGCCTTCCCATCGGCCGTCCGCACGCTTTCGGAGGGTGCCGGTGCCGTTTTTTCTTCTCTTTGCCACGGCGCACCTCACATAATCTCATCCAGGAAACTACCCACAACCGTCGCCGCTTTCTGGTGCATATCCGTGGTTGTATGGGTGTAGGTATCCAGGGTGAAGGATGCGTTGGTGTGTCCCAGAATCGAGGACAGGGTCTTGGCATCCACGCCGCTGCTCATGGCATGGGTGGCGAAGGTATGCCGCAGATCGTGGAAGCGGATGGAGG
>JAFYLN010000101.1 GCA_017537045.1 Oscillospiraceae bacterium
GGTGCGGAAGGACACCCCCGCCCTGCTGGAGGCCTACCAGGCTTTGAGCGAGGTGTTGGCAGAAGTGAAAGAAGCATGATACAGAAAAAACCGGCGGGGACTGGCGGGTGCTCGTAAAACAGTTAAACCAAAAATTTAGCTATTTTACGGCATCTGTCAGACGGGGTTGGCTAAACAAAAGTTAGCGATACTTGGTTTGATAACCGAGTATCGCTTCTTTTTCCCCGTAAAAACGCTTTTGTGGAGGTACATATGATGCAGGAACTGAAATATATTCGTTGCGGTCATTACTATATTCCCGATATTCGCTTGCCGGAAGAAAACAGACCTATTGGTCGATGGGGGCGTATGCACAGAGATTATATCAAGGAGCATAACCCTATCCGTTTCAATAATCTTTGTCTCAGCGGCGAACTCTGGACATATCTGGCTGATTTGAACGAGCAGGCACAGAGCCGTCTTGAACTTATTGTTGAACAAATGAAAGCCGCTGAGGGTGTGACAGAGGGCATGAAGCAGCACGATCAGATGGCATGGGTGGGTGCTATGAACAGCATCCGAAATCGAGCAGAGGAAGTCATCCTCTGGGAAATAATCTACGGGGAGGATGCGGTATGAGAATCCTTGAAGAATTTTGGTACGGCAATATTGAGCCAACAGAGTACGACACCTCTTCCAAGGAGTACAAGAAGCTGCAGGAGCTGATCTGCAGAAATGAAGAAAAGCTCCGTGCCACCATGACGGATGAACAGAAAGAATTGTTTTCTAAATATGCAGACTGTGTGCGAGAATACCAAACCATTACAGATTATCTGCTATTCCAGAACGGCTTTAAGCTGGGTGCCAGAATGATGATTGAGGTTATGGAAGAATAAGCAAAGCATAACCCGAACCCGGATTTTATTAGATGCGTTAGAGATTGGAACATTGATAATGGTTGTTTGAACTACGATTTTCCTCATTGTTACTACCTGGTTTAAATCTTCTTATCTTGACAATTGCTACAGCACAACTTTTATACCGATACTTAGGTATAAGTATAGTCCCTTATACCATGCCCAAAATGAATTTCTAAAATTTCTCAATTTACCTATTGACAAAGTAGGTAAATGGTGCTATCATTCAACCAATCAAACGAGTAGGTAATAAAAGAAAGGAGATTGGAACCATGAAGAAGTTCGCTATCATTGCCAACATGATGATGGAGATGTGCATGTGCTGCATGTGCATGATTTCTTGCGTTCTTTTTTCCGATGGGTCCTCCATCTCAGAAGCTGCTCATTGTGCCGCTTGATCGCGCGCGGTTCACAGTGCATTCCGACCGGGAGACCCAATCGGGTTTCCCGGTTTTTATTTTTGAAGGAAGGTGCCCTGCATGAAAAACTATTTTGAGCAGCTCGTCAGAGCCAATTTCCGTTTCGGGCGAATGTGTTGGTGTTGTCAGTCATCCTAAAACAACGCTCATTCAATTACGAAAGGAAACGAAGTTATGTCCAACTATAAATTTGAAACGCTTCAACTTCACGTTGGTCAGGAAGCGCCTGATTCCGCTACCGATGCCCGTGCTGTTCCCATCTACGCTACCACTTCCTACGTGTTCCACAACTGCGAACACGCAGCCGCCCGCTTTGGCCTCACGGATGCTGGAAACATTTACGGTCGACTGACCAACTCTACTCAAGATGTTTTGGAAAAGCGTGTCGCGGCTTTGGAGGGCGGCGTCGCGGCTTTGGCTCTGGCATCCGGTGCTGCCGCCATCACCTACGCGCTGGAGGCCCTTGGTCAGAACGGCGGTCACATCGTTGCACAGAAGACCATCTACGGTGGCAGCTATAATCTGCTGGCTCACACCCTCCCCAATTTCGGCATTACAGCCAGCTTTGTGAACATTCACGACCTCGCGGAGGTGGAGGCGGCAATTGGGGACAATACCCGAGCCATCTACATCGAAACCCTCGGAAATCCCAACAGCGACATTCCAGATATCGACGCTCTGGCAGAGCTTGCCCACAAGCACGGTCTGCCTCTGGTAGTGGATAACACCTTTGGTACTCCCTATCTGATCCGTCCCATTGAGCATGGTGCGGATATCGTGGTGCATTCCGCTACCAAGTTCCTCGGCGGTCACGGTACTACTTTGGGCGGTATCATTGTTGACTCCGGTAAGTTTGACTGGGCGGCAAGCGGCAAGTATACCGCAATCGCCGAACCAAACCCCAGCTATCATGGCGTATCCTTTGTCAATGCTGCTGGCCCTGCCGCTTTCGTGACTTACATCCGTGCGATCCTGCTCCGTGATACCGGCGCTTCTATCTCTCCCTTTGCCGCGTTCCTTCTGCTGCAGGGTGTGGAGACCCTCTCTCTCCGTCTGGAGCGCCATGCAGAAAACACAAAGAAAGTGGTGGAGTTTCTGGCTTCCCACCCTCAGGTGGAGCATGTCAATCACCCCTCTCTGACTAATCATCCCGATCACGCCCTGTATGAGAAGTACTTCCCCAACGGCGGCGGCTCCATTTTCACCTTTGAGATCAAGGGCGGCGTGAAGGAGGCTCACCAGTTCATCGACAACCTGCAGATATTCTCCCTGCTGGCCAATGTAGCTGACGTCAAAAGCCTCGTTATCCATCCCGCTACCACGACCCACAGCCAGCTGACAAAGGAAGAACTGGCTGACCAGGGAATAAAACCCAATACCATCCGTCTGTCCATCGGTGCCGAACATATTGACGATATCATTGCCGACCTGCAAAACGGGTTCGACGCAGTCAAATAACCATTTATCATACATAAAAAGGAGATCATATTCATGAAAAAGTTTGTTTCTATTCTGCTGATCGCAGTTCTAACTATCACCGCCGCATTTTCCCTCACTGCTTGCGGCAGTTCCGAGAAAATCACCATTGCTGTTCCCAACGATACCACGAATGAAGCACGTGCTCTGCTCCTGTTGGAGGATCTCGGCTATATCAAGCTGAAGGAGGGCGCGGGTATCACCGCCACCATCCTTGATATTGAGGAAAACCCCTATGAGATCGAATTCAAAGAGGTTGAAGCGGCACAGCTTCCCAACGTGCTGCAGGATGTAGACTACGCGGTCATCAACTCCAACTATGCCATTGAAGCAGACCTGAACCCCACTAAGGATGCATTGGGAATTGAAGGCTCCTCCTCTGCTTACGGCAATATTCTGGCCGTGAAAGAGGGGAACGAAAGTTCCGATCTCATTAAGGCGCTCAAGGCGGCTCTCGAAAGCCAGCGGGTAGTCGATTTTATTGCTGCGGAATACGATGGTGCTGTGGTATCTGTCGTTGATGAACCCACGGACGGCTATGACGATTCCGTTGATTATGACGCCCTTTCCGGCCAGACGATTACCATTGCTGCTTCGCCCACCCCTCACGCTGAGATCCTTTCCGTTGTAAAGGAAATCCTGACCGAAAAGAACGTTATCCTTGATATCCGCGAATTTACCGACTATGTCCAACCCAACAACGTGGTGGAAAGCGGCGAGATTGACGCCAACTACTTCCAGCACATTCCCTATCTGGATGACTTCAATGCCGAGAACGGTACCCACATCGTTTCTGTTTCCGCAATTCATGTAGAGCCTATCGGCATTTACGGCGGCAAGCAGGCCTCTCTCGACGCAATCAAAGGATAAAAACGCAGCTGGGCAGAGCATCTCTGCTCTGCCCAGCAACTACCGGAGGCTCATATGATCGAGATAAAGAATATATCAAAACAGTTTCATACGGCTGAAGGTATGGTCGAAGCGCTGAAAGACGTATCCCTCTTCATTCCGGACGGCGACATCTTCGGGATCATCGGAATGAGCGGCGCCGGAAAAAGTACCCTTGTGCGATGTATCAATATGCTGGAACGCCCAACACAGGGCAGCGTCATGATCGATGGTGTTGACCTTTGCGGCTTGCCGGAAAGAAGACTCCGGGAATTACGACGGGATATTTCCATGATTTTTCAGGGCTTTAACCTTCTGATGCAGCGGGACTGTCTGAGCAACGTATGCTTCCCGTTGGAACTCGCGGGAATGAGCAAGCCGGTGGCCAGGAAGCGTGCTTTAGAACTGCTTGACGTCGTTGGACTGGGGGACAAAGCGAAAGCCTACCCCGCCCAGCTCTCCGGTGGACAGCAGCAGCGGGTTGCGATTGCCAGAGCCCTTGCAACCGACCCGAAGGTGCTCCTCTGCGACGAAGCCACCAGCGCCCTCGACCCAACCACCACCAACTCGATTCTGGATCTGGTCCGAAGTATCAACGAAAAGCTGGGGATCACCGTGATCATCATTACCCACCAGATGAGCGTAGTGGAGAGCGTCTGCAAGCATGTTGCCATTCTGGACAACGGTACGGTTGTGGAGCAAGGTGAGGTTACAGAAGTGTTCTCACACCCGAAATCGACGGCGGCACGGCGGTTAGTATTCCCGGAAGGCGACTCGGATTCGCTGATTACTGGAGATGCGGAGCAACGCTTCATTCGTGTTGTATTCAACGGAGCCAGAGCAACTGCTTCTCCGCTGATTGCAAAGATGGCTGTAGAAAAAGGAATCGAGGCCAGTATCGCATACGCATCCACCCGGAGCATCGGCGGAAAAGCCTACGGTTCCATGCTCCTCAGCATCCCCAGCGGCGACGGGGACGTACAGACCGCCATCGGGTACCTGATCCAGACACCTGACGTACTGGCAGAGGAGGTGACCGTTCATGTTTTGTGACTTATTCTCCCAGGAGACCCTGCAGGAATCGTGGCGCATCATCGCAGCAGAGTTTCCCCTGGCCATCTGGGAAACGGTGTATGTCACCGTTCTGTCCACTGCTTTCGCCATCGTGATTGGCCTGCCCTTAGGCATACTGCTGGTAACCGGAGAAAAGGACGGCATTCTGTCCCTACCGCCCCGGGTCCTGCAGGCGCTGAACGGTCTGATCAACCTGCTGCGCTCTATCCCGTTTCTGATCCTGATGATTCTGGTCTTTCCCCTGACACGTCTGCTGGTGGGCACCGTGGTGGGAACACCGGCCTCCATCGTCCCGCTGGTGATTGCCGCTTTCCCCTTTGTGGCAAGGCTTGCGGAAACAAGTCTCAGGGAGGTCAGTCCCAATACCATCGAAATGGCGCAGAGTATGGGGGCATCGCCTTTGCAGATTATCACTAAGGTGATGATTCCGGAGAGCATTCCGTCCCTTATCTCCAATGCGACAACAGCCATTACCACCATTCTCGGCTATTCGGCAATGAGCGGAATCATTGGCGGCGGAGGACTTGGAAAAATTGCCATAAATTATGGATATTACCGATACAAATACCTGATCATGATAGCGGCGGTCATGTTGCTTATTATCCTGGTGCAAATATTCCAGAGTGCGGGAACGAGGCTGGCCGTCAAAACAGATAAACGCATCAAAGCAAAATCGAACTGAATGATAGGAGGAATTAAGATATGTCCACCATTTACACATCCGCCGACCAGCTGATCGGTAAGACTCCGCTTCTGGAGCTGACCCATATAGAAAAACAGTACGGCCTGAAGGCGAAAATCCTCGCCAAACTGGAATATTTTAACCCTGCCGGTTCCGTGAAGGACCGCATCGCTAAGGCAATGATCGACGACGCCGAGGTGAGGGGAAAGCTGAAACCCGGCTCCGTTATTATAGAGCCCACCTCCGGCAACACCGGCATCGGTCTCGCAGCAGTCGCGGCGGCCAGAGGCTATAGAATCATCATTGTAATGCCCGAGACCATGAGTGTGGAGCGCCGCCAGTTGATGAAGGCTTACGGCGCTGAGCTTGTGTTGACGGAAGGTGCCAAAGGAATGAAAGGCGCCATCGCCAAAGCGGAAGAACTTGCCGCAGAGATTCAGAACAGCTTTATCCCCGGCCAGTTTGCAAACCCAGCCAACCCCAAGGCACATCGGGAGGGCACCGGCCCGGAGATCTATGAGGACACCGATGGAAAGGTGGACATCTTTGTGGCAGGCGTCGGCACGGGCGGCACAGTCACCGGTGTCGGTGAATACCTGAAGTCCAAGAATCCTGATGTTAAGGTCGTGGCCGTTGAGCCTTCCGCATCCGCTGTTCTCTCCACCGGTGTCGCAGGCGCTCACAAGATCCAGGGCATCGGCGCGGGCTTTGTTCCCGATGTGCTGAACACCGGAATTTATGACGAGATCATTCCCGTGTCCAATGAAGACGCATTTGCCACCGGCAAGCTGATCGGCAGGAGCGAGGGTGTTCTGGTCGGTATCTCCTCCGGTGCCGCTGCCTTCGCCGCCATTGAGCTGGCGAAGCGCCCGGAAAATGAGGGCAAGACCATCGTTGTACTGCTGCCCGATACCGGAGACCGCTATCTGTCCACTCCTCTGTTTGAAGACTGATTATGAGTGGGGGCAACTGCTATAAGCAGCTGCCCCCACTCCGGAAAGGATCGTGATAAATATGCAAAATCCAAGCAAACCAAGTGCCAAGTATACAACATACTGGCTTTGCGTGACCGCTTTATTTATGGCGATGAATATTGCCTTAAGCTCTTTCGGCTTGCCTGTTCCCGGCGGTCATTTGTACATGAATGACATTGTGATCTGCACTGCTGCCATTCTTTTAGACCCACTTGCCGCCTTTATGGTGGGCGGTGTCGGAGCGTTTTTGGGAGATTTCTTTTTCTACCCGGCACCTATGTTCGTATCACTGGTAACACACGGCTTACAGGCGGTTGTTATCTCTGTGTTTTCTCATTATGTACTGAAAAAGCATCCTGTACTTTCCTCGGGGCTCGGTGTGACGATTGGTGCCGTTATCATGGTCGTCGGCTACTCCCTTGGCCGTGCGTATCTTTACAGCACCCCGGAATATGCGATTCTCAAGCTCCCGTATCAGATTTTGCAGGCGGTTGTCGGCGCTGTGGTGGGAATGATCCTGTGCTGGAAGTGCAGACTGGTGGAACTCTTCAACAAGAAGGTTTTTCAAAAAACGACTTAACTATCATACAACGGGAACATGGCTGTGAATTGTGTGACATGAGCCATTAAGGAGGTAACCATGCAAATATATCTTGACAACGCCGCGACAACAAAAATGAGCAAAACCGCAATCGAGGCCATGCTCCCGTATATGGATACCGTTTATGGGAATCCATCAAGCCTCCATTCTGCCGGACAAGTGGCCGCTGAAGCACTGACAGACGCGAGGCAGCGAATCGCGGCATGCATAGGCGCTTCCCCGAAAGAAATCACCTTCACCTCCGGCGGCAGCGAGTCGGACAATCAGGCGATCCTGTCTGCTGCGAGGCTGGGAGAGAGAAGGGGCAAGAAGCACATCATTTCCACCGCCTTTGAGCACCATGCGGTTCTGCACACGCTGAAGAAGCTGGAAAAAGAGGGCTTTGAAATCACACTTTTGGATGTGCACGAAAACGGCATCGTCCTGCCGCAGCAGGTGGCAGAGGCCATTCGTGACGATACCTGTCTCGTGACGGTGATGTATGCCAACAATGAGATCGGCACAATTCAGCCAATCAAGGAGATTGGTGCGGTCTGCCGGGAGAAAGGCATACTGTTTCACACTGACGCAGTACAAGCGGCAGGCCATCTGCACATTGATGTGCAGGAACAGAACATTGACATGCTCTCCCTATCCGCCCACAAATTCCACGGACCCAAAGGCATAGGTGTCCTTTATGCCCGCAAAGGCATTCCCCTGACCGGCATCATCGAGGGCGGCGCGCAGGAGCGAGGCAAGCGGGCCGGAACGGAAAATATCCCGGCCATCATGGGCATGGCAGCAGCGCTGGAAGAAGCCTGCGCCCATCTGGACGAAAACTCGGAGAAAATGGTAGCCCTGCGGGACAAACTGATAAAGGGTCTGTCCAAAATCCCCCATTCTGTTCTCGACGGCGATGCGAAACGCCGCCTGCCCGGCAATGTAAACTTCTGCTTTGAGGGAATCGAAGGAGAATCCCTCCTGCTTCTGCTTGACGGTAAGGGCATCTGCGCATCTTCCGGCTCCGCCTGCACGTCCGGTTCTCTGGATCCCAGCCATGTATTGCTGGCCATTGGACGGGTGCATGATATTGCCCATGGTTCCCTCCGTCTTTCCCTGTCGGAGGAAACGACCAATGAAGAAATTGAGTACACCATAAAAGCGGTTGCCGAAGTGGTGGAATATCTGCGCGCTATGTCTCCTATCTGGCGAGATCTTATCAGCGGCAGAAAAGAATTTGTCATCAAGTGAGGTATCGATATGGCATTATACAGCGAAAAGGTAATGGATCATTTTCGTAATCCCCGCAATGTAGGCGTGATTGAAAACGCAGATGGCGTGGGCGAGGTAGGCAACGCCAAATGCGGGGATATCATGAAAATCTATCTGAAGATCGAAAACGATGTGATCGCGGATGTGAAGTTTGAGACCTTCGGCTGCGGCAGCGCCATCGCCTCCAGTTCTATGGCGACGGAACTGATCAAAGGTAAGCCTGTGTCCGAAGCGTTGACGCTGACGAACAAAGCAGTCGTTGAAGCGTTGGACGGTTTGCCCGCGCACAAAATCCACTGCTCTGTGCTCGCGGAGGAAGCGATCAAGAAAGCACTACAGGATTACTATGAAAAGGCTGGCATTGCCTACGACCATACGCAGTTTCCCGATTGTGAAAGCTGTGGCCATTGCTGCGGACACGAAGGATGAAAGCGCTGATCGCAATGAGCGGCGGTGTGGATTCCGCTCTGGCAGCCAAGCTCATGCTTGACCAAGGCTATGACTGTATCGGCTGTACGATGAAACTATATCAAAATGAGGATGCAGGAATAGACCGCTCACGCACCTGCTGTTCTCTTGAGGATGTCGAGGATGCCAGGAGTGTCGCCTACAAACTTGGAATCCCATATTATGTGTTTAATTTTACGGATGCTTTTCATGATTTGGTCATCCGCAAATTCGTCGAAAGCTATCAAAACGGGATCACACCCAATCCGTGTATCGACTGTAATCGTTACATGAAATTTGACAAGCTCTATATGCGAGCGAGGATTCTGGGCTGTGATTATCTTGTTACGGGCCACTATGCAAGAATCGAGGAGCAGGACGGGAAGTTCTTCCTCAAAAAGGCCTTGGACGAAACCAAGGACCAGAGCTATGTCCTCTATTCTATGACGCAAGAGCAGCTTGCGCATACAAAGTTTCCACTCGGTAATTTGCGGAAGACGGAGGTGCGGCAGATTGCAAAGCAAAATGGCTTCGTCAACGCAGACAAGCCTGACAGCCAGGACATTTGCTTTGTGCCAAACGGGGACTATGGAAGCGTGATCCAGCACCACGCCAAAGATACCCGGGCGACAGGGAATTTTGTTGACAAGAAAGGAAATATTCTTGGTCAGCATAAAGGCATTATCCACTATACTATTGGCCAGCGGAGAGGTCTTGGCATTTCCGCTTCTGAGCCGCTTTATGTATGCAGGATTTCTCCACAAAGCGGAAATATCGTTCTCGGGCATGAATGCGATTTGTTTTGCAGGGAAGCAGAGATAGCTGATTTTAACTGGATCAGCGGGGATGTGCCCCATAATGGGTTTTCCTGCAAAGCAAAGATCCGGTATCGTCAGCAGGAGCAGCCAGCCCATGCGACCCCCATCGGGAACAGCAGAGTACGAATTACTTTTGAGGAACCCCAACGGGCAATCACTCCCGGACAGGCCGCAGTATTATATGATGGCGACATTGTCTTGGGAGGTGGAACGATCCAATCGAGTGACGCTTGATTTACCTACCACCGTTATAGTATAATTGAGAAAAAGAAGCGGAAAGGCAGGTAGCCGTTATGATGATTTCCACAAGAGGAAGATACGCGCTTCGGGTGATGATACATCTCGCGGAACATGCGGGGGATGGATACATCCCGATGAAAAAGGTTGCTGAACAGCAGGGTATTTCGCTGAAATATCTGGAGCAGATCCTTCCTGCGCTTTCCAAAAACAATTTGATCGAGGGCGTACATGGAAAGGGCGGCGGATATCGGCTCAGTAGAAAACCGGAGGAGTATACCGTCGGAGAGATCCTTCGTCTGACGGAAGGCGACCTTGCGCCAGTAACCTGTCTTGAATGCGGAGCTGCCCCATGCAGCCGTAAAGAAAGCTGTAAAACACTCTCCATGTGGAGCGGCTTCTTTCAGCTGACCAACGAGTATTTTGATGGTATCACGATTGCTGATTTGGTAGGCAGCGACCGCTTGGAAAAATAGTCGTTGAAGAACGCGGATTACCTATTGACAAGGTAGGTGTGTAGCGCTATACTCTAACCATCAATTTCATAAGCCAAACCGTTGAAGCGGAGATAACGGCAATGATGCCTCTACAGAGAGCCCGTGGTGCTGAGAGTCGGGTGAGAAACAAGTTGTCAAATGGACCGTTGAGGGCGCAGTCAAAGACTTCGGTCAAGTATTCTGCGACGTGTGGGCATACGTCAGTTGCCAGGGGTATGTTGGTACCCTGCTAAGTGCACGGCGTCGTTGCCGTGAATCAAGGTGGCACCGCGGATAGTATCTATTCGTCCTTGACAGAGTGTATATTTCTGTCAAGGACGTTTTCTTTTTTAGACTCCTTTGACAGTAATAAGTCAAGGGAGTCTTTTCCCATTAAGGAGGTAAGACATCATGTTGTTGACGAAACGATGGCGAAGCTCAATGGATTCTGTTCATAATCAAATCAATCAAACAACTACTTTTTACCTGATATGGAGGAATAAACTATGAAATTTAACGATATCGAATTCAACACCTACTTCAAGAACTACCCCGATGCAAACGGCTATTTCGGTAAATATGGCGGTTCCTACATCCCGCCCGAACTGCAGATCGCCATGGACGAAATTACCGAGGCATATCAGACCATCTGTAAGTCCCGGGCTTTCATCAGCGAGCTGCGCCGCATCCGCAAAGAGTTCCAGGGCCGTCCTACCCCTATTTCCCATCTTGCAAGACTTTCTGATAAGCTCGGCACAGGTGTCCAGCTCTATGTGAAGCGCGAAGATCTGAACCACACTGGTGCCCACAAGCTCAACCACTGCATGGGAGAGGTGCTGCTGGCTAAGTATATGGGCAAGAAAAAGGTCATTGCCGAGACCGGCGCAGGTCAGCACGGCGTGGCTCTGGCAACTGCCGCCGCCTACTTCGGTCTGGAGTGCGACATCTACATGGGTGCCGTGGACATCAAAAAGCAGGCTCCCAATGTGGCCCGCATGAAGATTCTGGGCGCAAGGGTAATTGAAGTTACGGACGGTCTCCAGACACTAAAAGAAGCCGTGGATGCTGCATTTGCTGCATACTGCAATGAGTACAAGGATGCCATCTACTGCATTGGCTCGGTGGTTGGTCCCCATCCGTTCCCCATGATGGTGCGCGATTTCCAGAGCGTTGTAGGCATCGAAGCAAGAGAGCAGTTCCTTGATATGACCGGCGAGCTGCCAGACGCCGTCGTTGCCTGTGTCGGCGGCGGCTCCAACGCCATGGGGCTATTCTCCGGCTTCCTGAATGATCCCGTGGACATCTACGGTGTGGAGCCTTTGGGCAGAGGTGTTAAGATGGGCGATCACGCCGCCAGCCTGACCTACGGCGAGGAAGGCATTATGCACGGATTCAACTCTATCATGCTGAAAGATGAGAACGGCGATCCCGCACCGGTGTATTCCGTAGCCAGCGGCCTGGACTATCCCTCCTGTGGGCCAGAGCATGCCTTTCTGCATGACCTGGGCCGAGTGAAGTACGATGTGGTTACCGACGATGAAACCATCGACGCTTTCTTTGAACTGTCCCGCATGGAGGGCATCATCCCGGCAATCGAAAGCTCCCATGCCGTAGCCTACGGCATGAAGCTGGCAAAGACCATGGGCAAGGGTTCCGTGCTGATCAACCTCTCCGGCAGAGGCGATAAGGATATGGATTATATCATCGAGAAGTACGGTATCCGTTGAAATGACTCCGCAGTATTTCTTGCGCGAATCTTAAACAGCTTAACTTGTTGAAATGAGTACAGCTTCCTATATGGGGGCTGTACTTTTTTAGCAGAGTGCCTATTTGACCTAAATTTCACATTCCTTGTATTTTCCACTTCGGCGCAAGTTGCGTAGAAGTGTTTTTTACTTCTGTCCAAGTTGGTCAGAAGTGGAGTTTTTAACTTCCGACCAACTTGGTCGGAGGTGCGATTTGAAAATTCTGTCCAACTTGGGCAGAATTATTTTTTATCTTGGAGTGGTTCTAAAAACGATGTTTTCATCGGCTACCATTTGAAGGTAGTAATGCACTTTGATCAAAAAATATTCTGTGAACACTCCCCAAAACGCCACCCCCATCGGCTACCACTGGGAAAAACATCTTGGAATGTAAACAAATTATCAATTATCGCAAAAGCACTCATAAAAAGGGCGTTCTCGACGGCTACCACTTGAAAAGAAATTTTCTGCACAAGGTACGAAAATGACAGTTTTTTCTGGAGGTATATGAGAGCAGTTTTCAAAAAGTGTTTTCCAGACCGTTGATAATTTGCCGCTAAATGTCCTAACCAGTAGAGGGAACTTTTTCTGCTCCCGTTGATTTTGGTTCTTTGAAATTCCGAATATAGTGAGAGACATTCAGAATCTTGACGGATAAGTGATGTATCTGTATAATGGTGGTACAGCGGTAATCCGCTACATAAAAAACTGAATACCAATGTTCCACCATAAGTCGGTTTCATCCGACACGGTATCGGTACACCGGAAGTGCCGAACTGCTCCACCACGCCTTTGGTTCTGTTGGCGGGAGCTGTAGAAAGCAGAACTCGACTTTGAATTTTCAGAGCCGATTACATAGAACATCACTTTGAAGCGAGAGCTATGCTCCCGCCGATTTCTGATGCTCTGTGTAATCGGCTCTTTTTATTTTTCTAC
>JAFYLN010000102.1 GCA_017537045.1 Oscillospiraceae bacterium
GACGAGCGGGAGATTACTTCCGCTCGTCTTCATTTAGTAGCGCAAAATTTGAGGACTCTTTATTTCCTTATTCGGTATAGCGGAGGCGGCTGTCAATTCGACATAATTTTCTTGTGATACTTTACCGTACATGAGCATTGTTAATGGTCATGTAAAATCAGTTGGCAAGGATCATATCCTCTCTGTTGAGAAAGCAGCAGAGCTTGAGGATGTGGATTGTATCATCGTTCTCGGTTGTCAGGTAAAGGATGACGGTAGTCTTAGCCATATGCTCCGCGATAGATTGATACGCGCCCTTGAAGTTTATGAGGCTGGTGCTGCACCGAAATTATTGATGAGTGGCGATCACGGACGCGAGGATTACGATGAAGTCGGTGCTATGAAAAACTATGCTATCGAGAATGGTGTGCCGTCTGAGAATGTTTTTATGGATCACGCTGGGTTCTCAACCTACGAGACGGTATATCGTGCCAAGGAAATTTTCGAGGCGGATAAGGTTATTATCGTGACGCAGGAGTACCACCTGTACCGTGCTTTGTATATTGCCGAACAGCTCGGAGTTGAGGCTTATGGCGTTTCGTCAGACTTGAATACATATGGCGGACAGTCTATGAGAGATGCCCGTGAGGTTTTAGCTCGTTGCAAGGATTGGTTGATGTGTATTTTCAAGCCCGAACCGACATATCTGGGCGATGCACTCCCTGTAAGCGGTAACGGAGATTTAACCAATGATAACTGAATCAAATATCTCCATAAGTTCGGAAGGCAGTTTTTCTTGAAATAGAAAAATTTTTCTTTCTTTTCCATAGACCGACAATTTTCGTAATGCAGAACGTGTTATAATGTGTCTGTAAAAGCAGCTTTCAAGGGAAACTGCACCAAAACACAATAATCCACCCGAACGGGCGGTGACGGTAAATCCGCCATCGCCCGTTCGCGCTTTTAGGAAGGAGAAAACCAAATGAGAACCCAAAACAGAATACCGAACAAACCACCTGGCAGAAATCAAAGGAATAGAGCGCTCAGCTTGTAGAAAAAACAAGTTGGGCGCTCCTTTTTTATTTACTCGACAAATAGTGAGGGTATCCGCTTTATAAATACAGAAAACAGCACTATACGATATACAACTATCACATTGAACGAAGGTGAACCAAATGTTAGCAGACAGTGAATCACAGCAGACAGAAACAATGGATAACACAAAGGCGTGGCAGCATAAGCCGACCTAAATGACAGTACATCCCCACCGATGCGGCGGCTGTGCTGCCTACGGTTGGAGGATGTGCAATGAATAAAACTAAGTACATAGTCTATCGGCAAACACGATGGACAAGCCACCACCGGACGCACCGAGCGCATCATACACACCGTTCTCATAAGCCGAAAGCAAAGGATGGTCACCACCGGCACTCGGAAAAGCCTCCCGGCTGGCAATCCCAATATTTCCTCTACCGTAACGCCAAATTTGCCCCTGTAAAAACAAGGGGTGAGTTTGGCGTTTCTCATCACGCCCTTTTCCTTTCTGCTCGTCGGCGCAATAGCGGCGTTGGTTGCCGCGATCCTCCCGATCAATCGTTTTGACAAATTCAAAAACGATTGATTGGAGGTAAATTACGGTGAAAAAGTATGCACCGAGAAAGGTATTTATATTAGAAAACGGCGGTTATGTCGAACTGACCTATGAGGAATTCGAGTACCGCAAGGGTTATGATCCGTCCTATGAAAGCAGATTTTTTATTCCCGTGCAGGGATATCTCTTGGAGGTAGACCAAAGGCATTACGAGGACTTCTACCGAGCAAAGGAAAGAGAAAAATATATCCGCAAGCTCAATGCGAAGTACGGGCTACTGTCCATCGATGCCTTTGACAATGAAGATGACAATGGTACTGACTACATACAGGCTGAAACCGAAGATGTCGCTGAAACCGTTGCTCACCTTCTTCTGCTGGACAAGCTCCGTTTAATAATAACTATGCTGAAGAAGGAAGATCAAGACCTTATTCAAGCAATGTTTTATGAAGGACTTACCGAGCGACAGTACGCCGAGAGATGCAGAGTTAATCGCAACGCAGTGCATAAACGCAAGGTAAGAATCTTGGCGCAAATCAAAAAACTTTTAGAAAATTAAAAATTTAGGGTGTGCAGCCCCCTCACTTTTTCCTTTGGACAAGTGAGGGGGCTTTTTCTGTAGGTCTCCGATGTTCCTTGACAAGTTCATAGTACAGCACACCGACCACTTTCCCTCTGCTGTCGGCAAAACCGGCAAGCCACATGAGCGAACGCGCAGGCTTCACCCTTTTTTCTTTTGGAAACGAACCTGTCGCCTTCAGGACTCAGACGGTACGGCGCACCCGTAACGAAGGCGATGACAGGCAGAGGTATTAAAGATACTTGCGTTCAGTCAACAGGTCGAGCGTTGAAGCGGTAGCAGAGCCGTGAGCCGTCGCAACCAATGAGAGCGCCCCGCAGCGATCCTGGGGGTGGTGAGATTCCAATGAGGTCAAATGCATGACCGGTGGGTGTGTTCCCGTTAGCCGAGGGATGGCGTGGTTCTAATATCGGCATAAGCACAAAACGATTGATACTAAACAATACCAGGCGGTCGTTTTCCCTCAAAAGCATTCGACCGCCTTTTTTACTTATAACGGAGGCCATCAATGAAAAAAGTTAAACGAGGCGAAATCTACTACGCCGATTTAAGTCCCATCATCGGCAGCGAACAGGACGGTATGCGACCTGTACTCGTTCTGCAAAATGACGTGGGAAATAAACACAGCCCTACCACTATCGTGGCGGCGATCACAAGCAGAAAAACAAAAGCAGCTCTGCCAACCCATGTGACCTTCATGGCAGAGTTTATGAAATCGGAATCAATTGTCCTACTCGAACAGATCAGGACCATCGATAAAACAAGACTCGGCGAATGCATCGGTAAGATCGATAAGGACACTATGGGTGCCGTCGATAAAGCAATCATCGTCAGTTTCGGAATCAAATACATGGAGGTGTTACTGTAATGAGCGACAAGAAAGCATTTGCATATTTCCGAGTTGGCAATGCTGAGCAGCTCGGCGAAACAACAGACAATCGGGTGTTCCTATATTGTCGTCAGTCCTATGATGACTCGCACCTTATGAACCAGCAGCAAGAACATCTGCTTCGCCACTGTGCGGATAAAGGATATCAGGCGGCAGGCAGTACGGCCGTCGTAGCCAGCGCCAAAGATGAGAAGGAAAATATGCTCCGCCTTGCGGAACGCCTAAAAAGCGATGGCATCAAAACTATGCTCATCAGCGATCCCTCCCGTATCTCGTTAGATCCCCACGACTTTATTGAGATCGTCTCTGCTTTCCATAAAAACGGAGTAACGATTGAATACCAAGACGGCGATGGGAACACACGAAATCTGTTGGAGGTGTTGGAGCAGCTCCGAACAGCAAACCTCAATCTTGTAGAGCCGGAATGTGATGAGGACGAAGAACAGGATGAGAGTCCTCGCATTCAGATGTAGGAGGTACGAAATGAATACCATTGATAGAAATAACGCTTCCTTCGCCTACAGCGTAGGACTACTGAAAATGCTACTCGAAATGCAGCTCATTACCAAAGAAGAATATAAGAAGATCGTTCGCATCAGCGCAGCTCACTACGACGCGGAAAATATTTGTGTCTGAAAAGCAAATTCTGCGGATAGTCGCTGGACTGTTCCGAACTCTCGTGGTAGTGTTTGTGTTGCCAAACGGCAAACA
>JAFYLN010000103.1 GCA_017537045.1 Oscillospiraceae bacterium
GGAAGCGACAGTGCGGTCAGCATTGGTGACAGCCTGACGCTTTGCGACCTGACCGACCATACGCTCGCCGGTCTTACTGAATGCAACGACGGAAGGGGTGGTACGGCCGCCTTCAGCGTTGGCAATGACAACGGGTTCGCCGCCTTCCAGAACAGCGACGCAGGAATTGGTAGTACCAAGGTCGATACCGATAATCTTAGACATCATGTTTTCCTCCTATATATTGAAAGGTTAATTGTTTATGATTTACTCGGCTCCCCCTCTGGGGGAGCTGGCACCGCGTCAGCGGTGACTGAGAGGGCACCCTCTCGACCTCGCTTTCGCTCGGCCACCTCTCCCAAAGGGAGAGTCAAGGTTTTTTACTTAATTAGCAACCTGCACCATTGCGAATCGAACGACTTTTTCGCCGATTTTGAAGCCCTTCTGGAACACAGCGGAAATACTGTTTTCTTCCATGTCTTCATTTTCCAGATGCATGACCGCATTGTGCAGGTTGGGGTCGAACTGGTCGCCCACATTGCCGAAGATCTCAACACCCAGAGCGGTAAAGATCTTCACCAGCTCTGCCATGGTCATCTCGACACCCTTTTTAAAGGCGGTGTCGGTGGTCTCCTGATTCAGCGCACGCTCCAGATTGTCGTAGATGGGGAGCAGCTTCGCCACCGCGTCTGCCTTGCCGTTGCCATAAGAAGCTTCCTTTTCCTTAATAGTGCGCTTGCGGAAATTATCGTACTCTGCAGCCAGGCGCAGGTGAGCATCGTGCTCTGCGTTATATTTTTCCTCGAAGGGGTTGACCTCTGGCTCTGCGGGCGTCTCTTCGACTTCCTGCTCCACAGTTTCCTCGATTAGCTCCTCCACGGGGGTCTCTTTCTTTTCCTTATCCTTTTTAGACACGAATTATGCCTCCTCTTCTATCGCAGCTTCCGGAAGCTGTGCAGTTTCCGGTTTCGCAAACATCTTGGAAAGGCTTTCCGCAAAATAGCTGAGTCTTGCGGTGACCTTTGCGTAGTCCATTCTGGTGGGGCCAACCACACCGATCATGCCCTGTAATCCGTCGCCAATGTCGAACTTTGTCATGACAACAGAGGTGTCCTTGAGTTCCTCGGAGATGTTTTCCGGGCCGACGATGACCTTTGTGCCGTTGGCATTCTGCATGACCGCGGGCAGGTTGGAGAGGGTCTCTTCGTCCAGAGAGGTCATGACCTTCTGGGCTTTGTCCACATCCCGGTACTCAGGAAGTCCCAGCAGGCGGGAATGTCCCGCAACCACCATATTGGAAGAACCGCTGCGGCGCAGAGTTTCTGCCGTAAATTCCACGATGACCGGAACCAGTGAAGCGGCCGCCCCTGCCGAACGCATGACGCGTTCTAACAGGCCTGCTGTAAATTCCTCAGCGGAAAGCTCGGTCATGGTGGCGTTGAGCAAAGCCGACAGCAGCTTCAGATCATTCTCTTCCACATTTAAAGGAAGCTTGATCAGCTTATTGACCACTTCGTCATTACTGAGCATCACCACAAGGATAAAGCTGCCGGCACCCGCCTGAATCAGTTCGAAGCGCTTGACGGTAGCCTCCGCACTGCGGGAGGCCATGGAGATGGCCGGCAGGTCGGTAGCCTGAGAAACCAGCTTCGCAACCTTCTCAACCAGTTTATCCACCCGCTGCATCTTTTCCTCGATGGCGGTGTTGATGGACTTGGTCTCATCGATACTCAAACGGTAGTCCGCCATCAGTTCGTCCACATACAGCCTGTAGCCTGCGGCGGAGGGAATCCGTCCGGCACTGGTGTGAGGCTGCTCCAGGTAACCCATGGTAGTCAGCTCTGCCATTTCGTTGCGGATGGTTGCAGAGGAATATTTCATATCCGGCAGCGCTGTGATGGCCTTGGAGCCGACAGGCTCTGCTGTTCGGATATACAGATCTACGACGGAGCGCAGCACTTTCTTTTTCCGTTCGGTCATTTCCATGAGCTTCGCTCCTTTCGTTTGTTAGCACTCCACGTCTTCGAGTGCTAAGCACACTATAACAGAGAGTGCTAAAAAAGTCAATAGGGTGAAAATGAATTATTGGTGAACATTCTGTGAGCCCTTGTTCAAATTTCAGTTTATCGCTCTGTTTCGATTGTGCGTGTAGGGGCGGCTATTAGCCGCCCGGCGGCACAGCATTACGTATTCGCATTGGTTTTCGGCGAATTCGCAACATTTCTCTGCGCGGGCGACCAGTGGTCGCCCCTACATAATCCGCGGCACACAGCGCGATAAACATCACTTTAGTTTATCCCGAAAGGCTGCAAAAAACGCGCCGTGCGGCGCGTTTTTTCTTAAACTTCTTCTTTTTTCTCTGCATTCAGCACATCTACCACGATATCGGGATAGGGATTGACGATGACCGTACGGTAGGAATGGTAAATGACCATACCGGGCTTTGCACCGGGTATTTTCTTCACCTGCTTGACAGGCGTCACATCCACGGGGATATTCTGACCTCCGGCAGTTTCCGCATAGTGGGCTGCCAGCTGTGCCGCCTGGGTGATGGTATCATCCGGCGGTACCGTGCCGCCGCAGGAGATGATCACATGGGAGCCGTGTACTTTCGACGCGTGACACCAGATATCGTCCTTTCTGGCCGCTTTAAAGGTCAATTCGTCGTTCTGGTGGTTGTTGCGCCCCACATAAATCGGATAGCCATTGGTGGATGTAAAGACCATGGGCTTGCTTTTCGCCTGCTTCATCTTCCGTTTTGCGCTGTCCAAACGCAGATACCCGCCCTGATGCAGCTCCTGCTTGATCTCTTCCAGCTCCGCATCAGTCTGGGCGCGGTTTAATTCATCCAGCACACTTTTTAGATAGTGAAGCTCCTGCTCTCCCAGTCCGATCTGGCGGGTCAGTTCCTTTTCCGCCGTTTTCAGTTTGGCATAATCCCTGTAAAATTTTGCCGCATTCTGCTGGGGGGATAGGATGGGGGAGATGGGAATATCGATAAGCTTCATATCCTCATCGTAAAAGTCCTCACAGGTTATCACGGTCTGACCCTTGACGATGCGGTGGATATTGGCGGTGACGATATCGCCCAGCTGACGCAGTCGTTCCCGGTCAAAGGTGGCTTCCAGCTCCTTTTCCTGAATGGCCAGCTTTTTTGTGATGCGGGTACAGAGGTTCTGGACGGTCTTTCTCACCGTCTGGCTTTTCTGACGCATGGCATCATTGCGGTCTCGCACCGTATAGAACATATCCAGCAGTGCACCGAAAGATTCCGCTTCCTGACAACCGCCGTACTGGCGGATGGGGCAGAAAGCAAACTGCTTGGGCGTTCCATCCGCCTGACAATAGTAATAAGGCTTCGGATATGTCAGATGTTCCCGGAAGAACAGTTCCAGCTTTTCCGCAACTGCCACCGTGTCCATATCCTCCACCCGCGCATCCACACTTCCTGCAGCAAAAAGTGCCGCTTCCCGGCAGATCAGGGGAGAAAGTCCACCCAGTTCGTCCATGAGCCGCTCGGCAAGTATGTCTCTGCCTGGCTTTTTCAGAAGCACGATATAATCAATGCCTTGTACCCCGCAAGCACGGGGATCGAGGCCGTCACGCGGATTCTGCTTGGTGATGGGATCGGGGCGCTGGTAAATCAGACCCGGCAAAGCAGCGCGCTTTGCGCTTTCATCCAGCCCGATCCGGCGCAGGCAGTCGATGATCCGTCCATCGGGGGCAAGCAGGTACAGATTGCAGGTTCTGCCCATCAGTTCCGCAACCAGCGTTTTTTCCACATGGTCACCCATCTCATCAATGCAGTCGAACCGGAACATGGCGCAGCGCTCCATTTTGATCTGCTGCATCCCCGTCAGCCGCGCACCCAGCAGATGCTTGCGCAGCAGCATACAGAACATCGGTGGCTCAGCAGGATTTTCCGGATTGGAGGTAGTCAGGTGCAGGCGGGGCGCTGTGGGATTCAGCGCAAACAGCAGCTTCTGACGTCCTTCCCGGCATTTTAATTGTAAGATCACCGTATCACGGCTGGGTTGGTGGATTTTATCCACACGGGCATCGGTGGTAGATGCTTGGATCTCCTCCATTACCGCCGACAAGAAAAATGCATCAAAGGCCATTGTATTCCTCCATCGGAAAGTTCAAATTTCAGTTTGCCGCGCCGTTGTGCACCCTCGAAAAAAGATGTCATTGCGAGGAGCGCGAAGCGTGACGTGGCAATCTCCTGCTTCTATGCATCAATAAGCAGTGAACAAACAAACATTGTACCGTGAGATTCCCACGTCGGCCTTTCAGGCCTCCTCGGAATGACAGTGGTTTTCGATACACAGGCGCAACCATCCAACAACGCAACAAACATCAATTTTCTTGCAAATTCATTACCAGATTAAATATCTCATTGGCGCGGTCTTTGCGTCCCAGCAGGAACAGGGCTCCAAACAGGGTTTCCACACCCGTTGCCTTGGCATACTCCGCAGCAGTTGCAGATTTGGGCACCGCATGCACATGGGAATTCTTACCGCGGCGGTAATAAGCCAGCTCCTCTTCTGTCAGCAGGGGAAGCATTTTATCCGCAAACTTTGCCTGTGCGGTGGCCTTGACCATATTGATGGTCTCCTTGTGGAGCTGATCCACCTTTTTGCTTCCACGTTCACACAGATATGCCCGGCACAGGATCTCATACACGCAGTCGCCCATATGGGCAAGACCCAGATTGGAAATCGCATCCACCTGTGCCTTGGGCATATTCATTTCGAAATAGTTTTCCATAAATCTTTCCCCCGATCCAGCAGAAACTGGGCGCAGAAGCCCGTGAACAATCCCGTGACGATGCTGCAAAGGATCATCATGGGCAGATAAGAAACCAGACCGACGGTCTGGGTAATGGCAACCGCCATGGCCATCTGTCCCACAGAATGGGCAATGGCACCCATAACGCCTGCCACCCAGAGCTGTTTCTTTGTCAGCAGCTTTCGCAGTGCAATGGTAACCGCAATCGCCAGCGCGCCGCCGGCCGCGGAATAAAAAATCGTGCTGAAATTACCGGCAAATACCGCGCCGAGGAAAATGCGTACAAATAAAATCGCAGCTGCTTCCTTCGAACCCATGGCAAAGACCGCAAATACCGTAACGATATTGGAAAGCCCCAGCTTTACACCGGGCACCGGTACCAATGCCGGAATCTGGGCTTCCACCATAAAGATCGTCAGTGCAATCGCCGTGAGCAATGCCATTTGTGTCAGTTTTCTGGTTTTCACGGCACACCGCCTTTCTGAAAAATGGTTGTGCTTTATCATACCAGTTTTCCACGCAAAAGTAAAGACCGACAGATTTTTCATCTGCCGGCTTATTTTAATCTTTTTCCCGCACCAACATCGGTGTCATCTTTGGTTTTTGAAACCGTTCCATAAAGCGGATGCATTTGATAAGAAATACATAATACACATTGCAGCCGCAGTCCAGCAGGGTCTCTGTATTGGCCTGTCCTTTTGCAATAATCACATCGGCCGTTTTCATTGCCTGCCTGGCCTCATCTCCCAATCTGTCCAGCATAGTGCCCGGAATATCGTTTCCGTTGTCAATCACAGGGAAGGGGATCTCCACGGCCTGCGCATCTTCCCGGGTTGCATCATTCAATGTGCAGCCACCACGGACACAAAAGGTAATCTGTATATGGGGATACCGTTTTGCGATCTGCTCTGCGCAGATCCGGTCAAAGCCGATCTCTCCCGCATTGTCTGTAAGATAGAGCAGCTTCTCTCCTTTTTCCAGATCACGGCAGAGTTTCGTGTATGTCTGCCTGTCCAGCTCCAGCGTTTGCGCCTGTGCAAGAAGCTGTTCCAGCTTTTCAAAACTGACCTCTCCATGGAGTGCTGAAAAATCAATATAATTTCCCAGAACAGCAAACTGCAGTCCGGCATAAACCGGATCCTCCGCCGCTTCGACTCTGGCGCGGAGCTGCTGCAGCCGTTCCATTACAAAGCGGTTGGAAAAAGCCTTTTCCCCGGCAAAGCGGTCAACGCTGATTCCGTAAACAGTGCGGTACAGCGCCTCCGTCCCCGGATTTGTCCATACGGCGCTGGCACCCTCAGGAATCTGCAGGTACAGCTTCAGCAGCCCTTTTGTAAATTCTTCCAGTTGTTCCGGTGTGCCCAGGTTGCGGACGGTATCAATATTACGCCGCATATGGCACAGAATGCAGTCGGTATTACACGCAATACTCATACTTTCAGCTTTACGACGACTTTCACAAAATCGTTGGGAACATCCAGATGCCGGCCGGGCATATGGGCATCTTCAGGGAATGCCACATAGCAGTAGCCTTCGGGGATGGTAATATACTGGAAATCGCCGGAGTACTTGCCCACGTCCTTGGCTTCATTGAACTCACCTTCCAGCTTGCATTCGGCAAGGTCTGCCCAGCCCATGACTTCCTTACCCTTGACAATGTACTGGATATCCAGATAATTCCGGTGGGCTTCGGCAAGGTCGGGTGCCTTGGTGGAGGTAACAGCGAGGAAGAAGCGGTTGCCGTCGGACAGGGGATAATTCTTTTTGTCCTCATACTCGGTCAGGGCGTTGACCGCAGCAACGGCCTCCTCCAGACCCTTCATAACAGGAGCATAGCGCATAATGTCTTTCCAGGGACAGATAATCATAATGTGTACTTCCTTTCCTTGTTTCTATAAAATTTGAAATTCAGCTTTCAGTTTATCAAAGGGTCAGCAGTTCCTCGAAGCTGTCGATCTTTTTCCAGTAGCGTTCCGGCTGTCCGAAACCAAAGGTGCAGTAGACAAAGGGGATTCCGGCAAGCTCACAGGCTTCCAGATCGCCTTGCGTGTCACCAATGTAACAGGCAGAGGTAATATGATGCTCCTCCATCAGCTTTTTGATGGTCTCTCCCTTGCAGGTGAGGGTCTGCCCAAAGCACAGGTCACCGGAGAACAGGTGGGTCAGTCCCATTTTGTCCATGCAGATTTGAGGATAGCCGATCTGGCTGTTGCTGACGATAAACAGGCGGTGGGTTTCATGGAGCTTTTCCAGCGTTTCCCTGACCCTTGGGTAGCCGATCCTGCATTCATTCTTTTCAAGATATGCATTTTCCCATTCCATGCACCGCTCCAACAGCGGATACCGCTCTTCTTCGGGCAGGGAGGCAAAAAGGATATTTGCGATTTCCGTATTGGTTCTGCCGAAAACAGTTTTCAGAACTTCCGCATCCACACTCAGATGTTCCAGCCCCTCCGCCTTCAGGCGGGCATTATACCCCTCTGCCACAATGGCGCGGGAATCCCAGAGGGTACCGTCGATATCAAAAATCAAGCTTTCAAAATTCATTTTATTTTTCAACCTCTGTCAGATGCCGTGCAATGCGACCCATAATCATATCCAGCGCCACCAGATTCTTGCCGCCCTCGGGCACCACGATATCGGCATACTTTTTACTGGGTTCGACATACTTTTCATGCATGGGCTTGACCGTTTCCTGATACTGGGTCAGTACACTTTCCAGCGTTCTGCCCCGCTTGTTGACATCGCGCTTGATACGGCGGCACAGCCGCACGTCCGCATCGGTGTCAACAAAAATCTTAATATCCATCAGATTCCGCAGCGGTTCATTTTCAAAGATCAGGATTCCCTCCACAATGATGACGCTTTTGGGAACCACGGTAATGGTTTCATCGGAGCGGTTATGCTGGGCAAAGTCATAGACAGGACATTCAATGGTTTTTCCCTGCCGCAAAAGCTCCAGATGCTGTGCCATCAGATCGGTTTCCAAAGCCGCAGGCTCATCGTAGTTGATCTTGCAGCGTTCTTCATAGGTCAGTTCATCCCGGCGGCGGTAATAATTATCATGGCTGAGCACGGTCATCACATCACCGAAGCGTCCGATAATATTCTTCATCAGGGTGGTTTTGCCGCTGCCGGTGCCGCCGGCAATGCCGATTACCAGAAAGTTCTTCTCCATAATGCCCTCCACGGTTTTTATCCATTCAGCAGTTTCCATGCCAGTTCCACAGGCTCCGGCGCAGGATCGCTGCTGATGATCTGTACACTTCCTTCTGCCTCATGCAGAAGCCCTGCTTTTTCAAGCCGCCGTTTTGTTTCCCGGGCCGTGCCCTTGCCTCCGTGAAGCAGCATAGTCTGCGGCCCCAGCACCTTCCCGATCCGGCGGGACACAAAGGGGTAGTGGGTGCAGCCCAGCACCAGCGCATCCAGCTTGCCCACATAGGGATCAAGGAGCTCGTGCAGCAGCGCATCCGTTTCGGGAGTATCAGACTTTCCTGCCTCAATCAGCCGCACCAGCCCCGGAGCCGGAATCTTGGTAATAGTGCACTCCCGGTCGAAACGGTGCATCAGATGGTCGAATTTCTCCTCCCGCAATGTCACTTCCGTGGCCATGACACCCAGTCTGCCGCCGGGGAAGTGATCCGCTGCCAGCTTCACTGCCGGTTCAATGCCAATGACAATCAAATCGCTGTATTGTGCGCGCAGCACCTCGATGGCTGCTGCCGTCGCGGTATTGCAGGCAACCACCAACGCTTTGACCGGGTATTCCGTTGTCAGTTTTTCTGCTGCCGCCAGCGTCAAGCTGCGCACCTCTTCGGTGGAGCGGCTGCCGTAAGGTGCATTTGCAGAATCGCCATAGTAAATATAATTTTCATTAGGCATTAGTTTTCGCAGCTGCCGCAGAACACTGATACCACCAACACCGGAATCGAACACCGCAATATAATCCTCTTTCCGATACATGCACGCACCCCCTGTGTTTCAAATTGATGTTTATCGCACTCTTGAAAATTTAAATTGTCGCCCCTGTGGGGCGACAGCATCCTTCGGATGCAGGGGAAGCGGATTGCCACGTCGCTTCGCTCCTCGCAATGACATCGTGATTTGGTAGTTGGTAGCAGCAAAATCGGCGCGGAAACCATCGAAAACCACTGTCATTCCGAGGAGGCCTGAAAGGCCGACGTGGGAA
>JAFYLN010000104.1 GCA_017537045.1 Oscillospiraceae bacterium
CATTACGGCAGCCATTAATTCCGCATTACTGAATTACAATCTGATATCACAGGAAAATTTGAGTATCAGCAATTGGATTATCGGAATTATCATCATGATTCTGGTGGCGGCTATTTTACTTGGCGGTATTAAGAGAATTGCTAAGGTGACCGAAACGCTGGTTCCTTTTATGGCAGTGTTATATATTCTGTTGGCAATTGGCGTTGTAGTTTTAAATATCGGAAAAGTTCCGGAAGTATTTTATTCAATTTTCTACGGCGCATTTAACCCTGCGGCGGTAACCGGTGGTGTGGTAGGAAGCTTTTTCACCAGTATGACCAAAGGGGTTTCCAGAGGTATTTTCTCTAATGAGGCAGGTCTCGGTACAGGTTCAATTGCACATGCCTGTGCAGATACCAGTGAACCGATAAAACAGGGATTCTTCGGAATTTTCGAAGTATTTGCAGATACCATCATTATTTGTACGCTGACGGCACTTGTTATTTTGTGTAGCGGGGTACCCGTTCAGTTTGGCGACGCAGCAGGTGCAGAGCTTACCATTAGCGGATTTACCTCCACTTACGGGAACTGGGTATCTGTATTTACGGCGGTGGCAATGTGTTGCTTTGCTTTTTCCACGATTATCGGATGGGGACTTTATGGTGCCCGTTGTATAGAATTTATTTTTTCCTCCAAAGTGGTTAAGCCCTTTATGGTGGTTTATTCCATGATGGCCATTGTTGGTGCTACCATTGATCTGGGACTTGTATGGAGTGTTTCGGATACCTTTAACGGACTGATGGTAATTCCCAACTTGATTGGTGTATTCCTGCTTTCAGGAACCGTATTTAAGCTGGTAAAGGAATATTTTCAGAAATGAGAGGGTTGTTTGTAGGTCTTTGTACCAAAGATATTATATTTTATACAGACGAGCTTCCCTTAAAGAATCATAAAGCAAAGACAGATGCGTTTGCCGCTTATATCGGCGGACCTGCCGCTAATGCAGCAATTACCTATGCGGCGCTTGGCGGGGATGCCACGTTGGCGACCTGCCTAGGCGACGGCAGTGAGAGCCGTGCCATGGTGGAGGAAATCCGCAAATACGGCGTAAAAGTGCTGAACTATGCGACGTATGAAAGAGTGCCCAATACGGCCTGTATTACCGTAGCAGGCGATGGCAGCCGGACCATATTAAGCGGACAGTTACCCTTTGAGGTGACTTGTGTGCATGATTTACAGGCGTATGATTTTGCCCTTTTTGACTGTAACCAGCAGGAGATATCCTTAGATATCCTGAAGAAAGTGGGGGATATACCGGTGGTTTTGGATGCCGGGAATTGGAAACCCAATGCAAGGCAGTTTTTGAACCGGGCGGATATCATCATAGCATCCGAAGACTTTAAGGATGAGGAAGGCAATCCGCTGTTTGACATATCGTTTCCGGCAGAGAAAAAGGTTTTACTTGCGGTTACCCGGGGAGAACGGCCGATTCTTTACGACGGCAGGGAAATTCCGGTGGAGCCGGTAGAAGCAGTGGATACGCTGGGAGCGGGAGATATTTTCCACGGCGCTTTCTGTTATGCGTATTTTGCAAAAAAGGAACCCATGGAGCAGGCGCTTTTATTTGCTTCCAAAGTGGCGGGAGAGAGCGTGAAATACCGCGGACCGCGGGAGTGGATGAAACATCGGAACTGATGAAACGTTACAACAAATGATAGATTGGAAATAAGAAAAAGGACCCGGCGTTAGGGCGGGGTTCGTAAAACAGTTATAATCAAAAAAGTCTGAAAACGATGTGTTTTCAGGGGACGGCGTGACTTCGGTCACGCCGTTTCCTTTTGCATCAGCTCACTCAGAGGAATGAACCCGATACCGTCATACTTGATGTGGATGTTCTGTCTGCGTTTGCCGCTGGACTTATCCGGTGCATCCACATAGATGGCTTGCACAAGCTCTCTCAGGGCATACGGGTCAAGTTCCTGGATGTCTACATATTTGTGTGCGGTCTGAATGAACTTCTCAATATTTTCGTTCTGTCGTTCCTGTACTTGTATTTCCTCTCGCAAGGTAATGACCTCGGCTTCAAGCTGCTTCTGCTCGGTTTCATAGCTCTGACTCATCATGTCAAAGCGTTCATCACTCAGCTTGCCGTTGGCATTATCCTCGTAGATTTTGATAAACAGTCTTTTCAGTTCAGCAATACGCTTTTCATTGCGCTCCAACTGTTTTCTGCTGATCTGGATTTTCTCTGTGGACTCCACACGCATCTTCTGCCCCATAACGGAGATAAAATGCTGTCTGTGATGGAGAATATACCCAGTCACCAACTGAATATGCCGAAGCACCATGCGGTTTAACACAGACTCACGGATGAAGTGTGTACCGCATTTATCCTTACGCTTCCAGTGCAGAGAACAGTCGAAGAAAGCTCCCTCAGTCTTGCCATTGTTGGTAGCACCGTAATACAGCTTCTCGCCGCAATCAGCACAAAACACCAAACCGGAAAACATACTGGTTCTGCCGGACTTAGTTTTGCGGTGGCGCTGCTGACGAATCTCCTGAACCTTCTCAAACACATCTTCTGGAATGATGGCTTCGTGTGTGTCATAAAAGACTACCTGATTTTCTGTTTCGTTTACCCTTTTCTTCTTATCCCAGATGGAATTGGTGTAGGTCTTGAAATTGACAACGCATCCGGTGTATTCTCTACGCTCCAAAACCTTAACCACGGTGCTTCCATTCCATCCATAAGGATTTTCTGGCAGCGGATTGGGAGAATTGATGCCGTGGCTGTGTTTGTATGCTGTCGGGGTCAGAACCTTCTTTTCTCGCAGCACATTGGCAATCTGCGACGGGCCTCGTCCCTCCATGCACAGTTCAAAGATATATTTCACAACTTTGGCTGCTTCCGGGTCAATGATCCAGTGCTTCGGATTCTCCGAGTCTTTCACATAACCGTAAGGGACATTGGTTGTCAGCGGAACACCACGCTCACCCTTTGCCTTGTTCACAGCACGAATCTTGCGGCTGGTGTCACGGGCGTAAAACTCGTTGAACCAGTTTTTGATGCCTGCAAAATCATTGTTTACGCTGTTCGGATCAGATGAGTCGAAGTCATCGTTTATAGCGATGAAGCGAACGCCGTTCTGCGGAAAGGTGAAGTTGGTGTATAAGCCGGTCAGTGCAGAGTTTCTGCCAAGTCTGGAGAGGTCTTTGCAGAGAATAGCTGCAACCCTACCGGATTCCACTTCCGTCAGCATACTTTGAAAGCCGGGGCGGTCATAATTCGTACCGCTGTAACCGTCATCTACAAAGAATACCGGATTGGTAAAGTGATGCTCCTTGGCATACTGCAAGAGAATGGATTTCTGATTTTCGATGGACAGGGACTCACCAAGTCTCTCGTCCTCTTGAGATAATCTGCAATAAAGGGCAGTAATTTTTTCTGTTGCTCCTAACATTTCTGTTTCCTCCTTTATTGGAGCAACTGTCAGTACAGGATTGGTTGCGTTCATTGTATCAAAATTTTGTGTATTTGTCATTCTTGTCCCTCCAACTTTTCTGTGAACTTTTTAGAGGTGATACGTTCCAACTTTCGTAAAAAGGATTCTTCGCCTTCGTAACTTCCGGTGACGGTGTAGATTGTGCCGTCGATTTTTTCCGTCAGGGTCAGTTCGGGAATCCAGTAAGCGGAGATATTTTTTACATGGATGTGTCCGTCCTCACCGAACCAGAAGTTTTTGTTCTTCGGTTCTGCGGAAGGTGTAATTTTGAAATAGGGATCGGGATTGGAGAAATGATATTCTGGGATGTCGTCATCCTCAGTTTCCAGAGAATCAATCCATTGTTCCAATTCCTTCGGTGTCATGTCGATTGCAAGTTTCTTATTGCTCATAATAAAATTCCTTTCTTGAGAATGATTGAATGAATGAAAGGATAGGAATGGAACGGATTAGAGTTCCTGTTCCTGTCGTTTCCGGTTGTTTTGTTCCTGTTTACGCTCCATGTTCTGACGGGCAGTATCAACATGGTATTTGATTTTCCAAAGGGTCTGAGAATCGGAACGGACAGCTTTGAACTGCTCATAGGCAGCAGCATATTCCTGTTCCAATTTTGCGTATTCTTCATCCAGAACACGGCTGTCATATTTGCCGTCCGGGAACCTGGCAGTGATCTTGCGTCTGGCTTCGTAGAAGCGTTTCAGATCGTCGGCGTGTTCTGCCTTGTATTTTTCTTTCGCCTTGTCGAACTTGATTTTCTTCAAACCGTCCGCAACAGATTTCAGTTCCTTATAGACGCCAAGGTACTGAGGCAGTTTCTGCAATTCCTTTATCTGTTTGCTCTTGCTGTCCATCGTTGCTTTCAATTCGTCCAGGGTGGTGTGGAGCGCATCTACACGGCTTTCCAATGTTTCAAGGTCATAGATGCCATTGGCTTTCATGTAGTTGTACAGCTCCGTCATTTCCTTCAGATTATTGGTCTTGGCTTTCTGAGAATAAGCATTTGCATTGCGCTGGGTGTAGTAGGCTTGGAACAATTCAATCAGGCCGGGAGCCTTGGGCTTGGACAGTTCCTCTTTTGCTTCCTTGAGCCAGTCCATCAGAGCGAGAATTGTTTTCTTGATTTCAAGGATGACATTGTTGGTGGCTTTGATCCAGCGGTTAAACTCGCCCTTTTCTGTGCGGATACCTTTCTTCTCCATTGCCCGGACAGTCGGACCTTCGTGGATGGTCGGCAGAATGTCCAGTCCCTGACGCTCATAGCTACGGTGGTCGATGCGAACGGGCAAGCCTTTTTCTTCAAATTTAGCATTGCATACCTGCGCCCATTGTTCACGCCAGAACTCTAATGTTTCAGGACTACCCCAATCGGTGGTAGGGACAGCGTTGAACACATAATCGCCTTTTCCATCGGGGAGGCGGTTGCCATGCTCATCCAGTTCATAAACACGGCGCTGCTTAAATCCCCATTTACCGTTTTCTTCGATGGGACGGATGGGAGCCATAATGTGAAAGTGGGGATTTTCAATACCACCGTCATCCTTGTCCGGGAGATGAACAGCAAAGTCCACAATCATGCCACGGCTCACAAAATGCTCCATTAAAAATTGCCTTGCAAGTGCGATGTTCTCATCCATAGAGAACTCGTTTTGCAAGGCAATATCAAAACTGTATGCGAGCTGAGCGTTCTTCCCACGCTCCACTTTTTCAACGGCGTTCCAGAGGGTTTCACGGTCTGCGTACTCTCGGGGAACATGATCGGGCAGAAGAATTTCAGAGCAGATCACGCCGCCCTTGTGGGTGTAGTCGGCAATTTCTCCGTAATATTCGCTGCTGAGTTTTTCTCCAGCACGGTAGGCAGCAGAAGCGATAGCAGATTGTCCCTGGCTGCGTTTAATCTGTTTTACATTCAGATGGAATAGTGCCAATATTCTGTTCCTCCTTTGCTCGATTGATATTGGAAATGTGAGTGATCGCCATGTGGGACACAGCTCGTTTTACTTCCTCCAGACCGAAGATATATTCCATCAATTCGGTCATTTCGGTGCGTGTAAGATCTTTGACCTGCGGGGCGATGCTCTCAACGGTACCGCCCAAATTACAAAGGCGGTGCGTGCGTTTGGCTCGTTCACCGTCTTCATAATACTTTTTGCGATTTTCCAGACGCTGGATCTGGTGCTTGTACTGCTCGATTTTCTTTTCGGCAGCTTCTTTTTCTCTGCGGAGTTTTTCAATCTCCGGGTTGGGTGTGTACATGATATGACCTCCTTATAGATTCGATTTTGGATATAAAAAGACCGCCTACATTTTCAGTAGACGGTCTATGTAACGATCTGGGATTTTCAGACTTGCCGATGGGGAATGATATGAAGAATCGTTTCCTGTCGGCAAGTGGGCAAGGATAGCCGCAAAGCGGCGCAAGGGGTGCAGCCCCTTGTACGGAACGAAGTGACGCAAAACAGCCCGGATATTCAGATGTCCGGGTTGTTGTCTCGCAGAGCGCACAATACTGGGTCACAGACCCATGTATAGAAGTGCGCCCTTAGTAAACTAATGGGTTATCTTGTTACCATCGAAATTATATTTGTTCAAAGTCATCAGGGGTACTTTCCATTCCCCACAAGAATGGATCTTTGGAGATTCTTTTTCCTTTCAAGCGACTAAGCACTCGTTTTAGAGGGCTAAAATCAAACACCTGGGGACTTGATATTCTTATACAATTACGTAATTTAATATCATAACCATCGGCATCGAACTGCTTTGTTACTAAAACGATATTATGGCCACCAAAAGATTTTACATCGTCCGAACTGGAACACGACTCGTAACGAATACCATCAAAATCTTCATCATTGCGCACCCATTGTAATAGAAGTTGGGGGATGATATATTCTTCAATAAACTTTGCTCCGTGATGTTCAACAACAACAGAACAGGCGGCCCTCAAGGGATATGTGTAAATATATTTTAGCAAGTATTTTTGTACTGCCAGTTTATCTTTTTCGTTGTGAAACCAACAGAAGAAGCTATGTTTTAGTGGCATCAGCTTCTCGGAGAAATCTATAAATTTAAGATAGGAATCTTCCTCTTGGGGAATGCTGAATTTTGCAATAGCGAATTTTTGTGGCTTGCCACATTCATACCACGCAAGTTCAGCCTGAGATGCTAAATACAAACAAGGGTGTCCAGGCATACTATATCGTTCCGTTCCAACCAGATAGTTTTTGCTGTACGGAATATGAAACAGTTCTTTTCTTTCAAGAGGGAACAACTTATCGCCAATACCACGGATGCGATAATAATTTTCTAAGCGGTATGCACCAGAATACCGTTGCATCAGTTGGGGCTTCATAATGTCAAACACTTCAAAAGCCTTTATTGATGCGTTTACAATTTTTCCGTTGCCATATAATCTGAGAACTTCTACAAGTTTGACAGCGTTGCTTTCGATTTCATCTATAAGGTTCTTAACCATAATGCACATTTCAGCACCAACTAAAGGATTCTCTTTAACATCGAGGGATTTTCTTACATCTCGGACATACGACTGAAAATCCAATTCAAGGAAATCTGCCATGCTTTGTGATCCACGTCTAAGATGACATCGATGTTTCTCAAGTAATTCTAACAATTGATCCATAACACTTCTCCCTGTAAGCAAAAATGAAGGTGACCGTAGCCACATTCATTTTACATTATTTGTCTTATTTTTTCAATTAACGATCTTTGGTCAGTTCGATAGCAGTTATTTTCTGCTTCTTAGCAAGTCATGTTCTCATAAAACCTCATGATTTTTATAAAAATATCCCGACTCTTGAACCGGGAAAGTAGCATGATTTTTTGAAGGAAAGTCCTCAGACGATGCGGAGTATGTTCAGAACTCCGCTATCGTCTGATTTCCAGCTTTTCCGGGTCTTGACCGCATTTTACGAATTGCGGTTGGTATGGCTTTTCAGCCACTCAACAAGGTCGTTTTTCATCACCAATTTACGCCCTCCGATCCGTAAAGTCGGGAAGTCCGGGCTGTTCAAAAGGTTGTATGCCCCAGCTTTGGAAATTTGTAACGCTTCTGCAATCTGCTTTGCATCCATCACATCGGGCATAGTTTCAAAGGGTTGTCTGTTCATAAAAATTCTCCTTTCTGGCATGAAAAAGCAGCCACGATTTCTCGTGACTGCTCCTATATAGTCGATAAACCTGTCTATCACCAGTGATAGGTATTTTCCTGCTCGTACTTTTCTGCACTTCTTACGATCATGCTGTGTAGAGCGTCGCCGTCAACCAAATCAATCATTACGTTTTGCTTCTCAGCAAAAGTGACTGCATCACGGGTGAAGTAAGAGGATGTAACCAAACAGGCTTTGTTGATTTTGTCAGCCGTTTGCACTCCATACAATGCACGGACGAGGTCAACACTTACTTTATTTGTGCGAGCATATCGTTTGCATTCAATGTAGAAGACCACAGGTTTTCCATTGATACCCGTTTTGGTAGCAACGATGTCTCGACCACCATCTCTTGTGGGCTGGGTAAGACGTGTGTCAAAGCCATCGTCATGGAGAACCTGCTCGACAATCTCCTCAAATTCACGAGGGGATACATCATAAATTAAATCTCTGTCTGCTGATATTCGGGCAATTAAGTCATGGATACCAGTTGCTTCGACGGCATTTGGGTCAATATCAAATTCATCTTGGTAGTATACCATTCCCATCGAAGGCACTTCAATAAAATCTGCGCCGAAAATTTCGGCATTATCATAATCATAAGCTCCAACTGGGTATTCGTTTCCTGTAATGGCGATCTCAATTTTGTTGCCACATTCGGGACACTCCGTTTCGTGTTGAATGTCATATATAGCTTCATCACCCATTCCGTTTTCGCCATGGTCATAAAACGAGATTTCTACATCCAGATCGTCTTTGAATATGGTGATTACTTCACCACACTCATGACAACGAATAGTAAAGGCCTCTGCCATTAATTCCATCATAGTGTTATTCCCCCTTGGTGTGTTCGTCCAGGAATTTGTCATATTCCTCAGATACAAAATCCTCATAGCTCCCGGCAATTTTGGCAATATGTTTGCTGACCGCACCGGCGGTTTTGAATCCAACTGCATCAGCGATTTCCTGCAACGAATATCCGTCATAGCGCATCTGCAAAATCTTTGCATCCTGCTCTGTCAGCTTGCCTTTGAACTGCTCGACATGAATTTCAGAAATTACCTTAGATTCAAATTCACCACGGGGATCTGCGATTTCATAAAGCTGCTCACCGTCGATGGTGGTGCCGTTCTCCATCAAGTCCTCAATGGAAATGTGCTGGGCAGTACGGCTGTGGTTCCATGAACGCATAAAGTCTTTCTTGTTGCAGTTCTTACCGGAATAATCATTGACCTGACGGCAGTTCCAGATTTCATCAATCATCGGCTGCCATTTCTGCTCCGCTACGATCATATCAGTCAGATTGCCCACAAGGTTGCCAAAGTGCTTGTAGCTGAGCCAATGCAATTCATCATCCTTGTCCATCAGAAACAGCTTCTGAAAACTCCACTCCATTTCATTCTCGAACTTCTTGCGGAAATACTTGATGATTTCATAGGACAAGCGCCAAAGAGGAAAATCACCGGAGTAGTGTGACCAATCGCCGGGAATATCATGGTGTGTGCCGTCCTGATGGGGTATCTGGAAAAACTGCCATGCAGACCAAGCGTAGCAGTCCCAGACAAGTTCCAGAAAACTGTCCGTCTGGATCATAGCTGTGTATTTCTCGGATTGCAGCACCTGATGGATGTTGCGTGGCAGTTCCAAGTACTCCTCTCGTTTCTCCACCAGTTCTTTCGGAAGCGCATAGAACAGCGTAAGCCAGGACAGGTTGCTGGACTGCGGGATTTCTATTATCGTCTGCGGTAGCACAACGATAAAGCTGTAAGGGCTGATATTTGCCATTGTGATCACCTCGGTTCCTGTGTTAGTTTGCCCCTCTATAATATAGGGGCATGAGATAGGCTGATTTTTTCCAATCTCTCGAAAATTTTTTGAAATTTTATAAAAATATCTGTTTGGGTGCAGATTCATCCTCATTCATCATAATTGTACTCGAAAAATGTGAATAAGTCTATTGTGTTGAGCCATGGGCAAAAAATAAGCGATACCTGGTCACAAAACCAAGTATCGCTTTTATGCAACTTATTATGAAGCAGGGAAAGTAATCTCTATTCGGCATCCCTGGTTTTCAACACCAGTCAACATCACAGAGCCATTGTGTGCTTCAACAATCTGGCGCACGATCAACAATCCCAGCCCATGCCGCAGATTCAGCCCTTTATCTGTGCTATTCATATAGTGCGGTTTCTGTTCCAGTTCCTTTATACGCTCTATGGACAATCCACATCCGTTGTCCTCGACGGCAAGGGAGACGGAATCTGCAGAACAGTCCAGGGACAATTTAATTTCACAACCTCGGGGATTATGCTGGATGCTGTTTTGAACCAAGTTGTTGATGGCCCTTGTAATCAGACGGGCATCACACTCCAACATTACCGTTTCTGCGTCTGGGGCAATATCCACCTCAACCGTATGTGCTTCGGAAATATTCGCATTCAGCAGTTCCGCAGCATAGGAACGGATCAGCTTTGACAAACGGACAGGCTCTTTATGAAGTGGCTGCATATCATATTCCAACTGCGATACCAAGTTCAAATCCTGTACAAGTTCCTTGATCTTGATGCTCTGCTGGCGAATGATACCGGCCTGTTCCTGAATCATACCGTTTGCCGAGTCATCCATTGAAATGCGGTCAGCGTAGCCCATAATCATGGAGAGAGGGGTACGAATATCATGGGATACACCGCTGATCCAGTTCGCACGAGATTCGTTTTGTTTGCTCAATATTAAAGATGCTTTATTAACGCTCTCGGCCATTTCTGAGAGTTCTCCGTGAACATGGAGCGATATGGGCTTGCCATCTGCCAGCGTTCCAACCGCAGCAATGATTGGCTCAGTATTCTTGATAATCTTCCGTTTGGAAAAGTAGTAGCCCGCAAACAAAAGCAGCAAATCCATCGCCAGTATTCCGGTAATAAAAACAGGCAGCTTCTTGATGAGCTGAATAGGATAATAGTTGCTGGTCAGCTTTGTGTAGCTGTCCTTTGGGTATCCCAACACCAGCAAGCCATCCTCCGTATTCCAGACAAAGACCGGATAATCTTCGATGTAGCCTTTGGAAAACAGCGCAACACCCTGAATCGTATAGCTTTCCGGTACTTCCTCCGGTAAATCAAATGTCCAGTAGCTCTGACCATCAGGGCGCAGATAGATCACCCAAATGTTATTCTCCTTTAGCATTTGGGCTACATCCTCGGACACCCCTGTTGTAGTAGATGCTGCGGCAGTCATTTCCAGCATGGAGCGTGGTGCGGTATCTCCATAGTCCTCACGAAAGGTATTATAGAATACAGAACCAAATACGATCACGTTGAGAAATACCACCACCAGTATAAAACCCATGAAAGACGCCAGATGTTTTGATATATATGCTCCAAATGATTTCATGGCATCACTTCCTTGCGTTCAGCTTATAGCCCAATCCCTTGACCGTAATCAGTGAAACAGGCTTCGATGGGTCTGTTTCGATTTTCTCACGGACACGGCGTACATGAGTGTTCAGACTGTTTTCATACCCAAATGGATTGTCACCCCAAAGTGCTTCGCAAAGGGCATCCACGGTTACGATCTTTCCCGCATTTCTGCCCAACGTTTCCAACAGAGCGTGTTCCTTTGCGGTCAGTAGAATGACCTCACCGCCTTTGTTTACTTCGGCACGGCTGAAATCAATCGTACAGCCTTCCAGTACAAGAATGGGCGAGTCTGCTTTATAGGAACGGCGTAGAACGGCATAGATTCTCAACAGCAGTTCCTGCGGCAAAAACGGCTTGGAGATATAATCGTCTGCGCCCAGCCCAAGCCCGGACAATTTATCATCGGCAGTGTCTTTTGCGGTCAGGAAAATAATCGGCACATCCGTAAATTCACGAAGCTGCCTCATCAGAGTGAAACCATCTCCATCGGGCAGCATCACATCCAGTACGGCAATATCCGGTTTCTGTTCCTTGGCGGCTGTAATCGCATCCTGGCAGTTCTTTGCCGTGACGATACGCATAAACCCGGCATCCTTCAAAATACTGCATACCAACTTCAGCAGCTCCGGCTCGTCATCGACCAGCAGGAGCTTTTTATTATGTAAAAATGAGTTATCCATTTCCATTACCTCCGGTAATTTTATTATATCACAGCACATCCACTTTTCATCTGTTTCCGAGAAAAAGTAAGGTAAAAGTAAGGACAGGAGAATGTGAGCGTCAGGTTGGTGCTGTAACATAGAAGCATCGAAAGGAGATGTTTTTATGGACTACATCATCACAACGGAACAGCTGACGAAAAAATACAAGAACTTCACTTCCGTCAACAATGTTTCCATCCACATCCGAAAGGGCAGCATCTATGGCTTTCTCGGCCCTAACGGTGCCGGTAAATCCACCACCATGAAGATGCTGTTGGGTTTAACCACCCCAACGAGTGGAAGCTTTGTCATTGACAGAAAAACCTTCCCCAATGACCGCATCGCCATTCTGAAAGAAATTGGCTCCTTTATTGAATCTCCCTCTTTCTATGCGAATTTAACAGGCCGGGAAAACCTGGACATTATCCGCAGAATTTTAGGTCTGCCCAAAAGCGCAGTAGATGATGCTCTGGAGCTGGTCGGCCTGACTGAGTTCGGTGACCGCCTTGCAAAGAAGTATTCTCTGGGCATGAAGCAGCGTTTGGGCCTTGCCGGGGCGCTTCTGGGCAGACCGCCGATCCTGATTCTGGATGAACCGACCAATGGCCTTGACCCGTCCGGTATTCACGAGATCCGCAATCTCGTAAAGTCTTTGCCAGACCTCTACGACTGCACAGTTTTGATTTCCTCCCATATGCTGTCGGAGATGGAACTGATCGCAGATTACATCGGCATCCTCAATCACGGGCGCTTGCTCTTTGAAGGCAACCTGGACGAGCTGCGCCAGAACGCACAGCAGGCCGGTTTTGCCGCCGACAATCTGGAGGATATGTTCCTCTCGATGGTGGATAAAGACAATGTGGCCAGAAAGCAGAGGGCAAAGCTATGAAGGCACTCGCGATTGAATTACGAAAAGAAAAGCGAACAGGTGTCATTCCTGTTCTGCTGGCTGTCGGTATATTGGGGGCAACCTACGCTTTTCTCAATTTTATGATTAGAAAAGACACGCTGCTGAATCTGCCCCTGGCACCGATGGATGTTCTGCTGACCCAGCTTTACGGCATGATTATGGTTCTGAATATGTTCGGTATCATCGTCGCCGCCTGCATGATCTACAACATGGAGTTTAAGGGCAACGCCATCAAGAAAATGTATATGCTGCCCATAAGCGTTCCGGGGATGTATCTCTGCAAGTTCCTGATTCTGACTGTTCTGCTTCTTGTAGCCATTGCATTGCAGAATCTGGCTTTGATGAAAATTGGCATGACTAATCTGCCGCAAGGGTCTTTTGAAATGGATACACTTATCCGGTTTGCCGCTTACTCTTTTATCACATCCATGCCTGTTCTGTCCTTCATGCTGCTGATTTCCTCCCGCTTTGAAAATATGTGGATTCCTCTGGGCGTGGGCGTTGCTGGATTTCTGAGCGGCATGGCTCTGGCAAATTCAGAAGTAACGCTTTTGATGGCACATCCGTTTGTAGTGATGCTGAAGCCCGCAGTTGCTATGAGTGCCCAGCCCGGTGCAATGGTTGCGGTTATCGCTCTGTTTGAAACGGTTTTGTTTCTTGCCATTGGGCTGTGGATGGCAAAGCATCTTCGCTATGAGTAAGGAGGGATCTGAAATGCGTTTTGGTGAATTGCTCAGAATTGAGTTTATGAAAGTGAAGCGTTCCAAGATCGTACCGCTGATCTTTATCGCTCCGTTGCTGGTGGTCATATCCGGAATCGCCAATTTAAGCAGCTATTTTACACCGGAGTACACAAACGCATGGCCCGCCATGTTTATTCAGAGTGCGCTGGTCTATACCTACTACCTGCTGCCGTTCAGCATGATCGTGGTCTGTGTGATGATCGCAGGCCGGGAAACTGGAAACAACGGCATTCTGAAAATGCTTGCCCTTCCGATAAGCCGGTACATTCTGTCCCTGGCGAAGTTTTTCGTGCTGGTGTTCTATCTGCTGATGGAAATGGTCGTATTCCTTGTGGTATTTGTCATTGCTGGACTGGTTGCCACACAGACCATGGGAATCACAGAAACATTGCCGATTCTCTATCTGTTCAAATGGTGCATCGGTTTATTCCTGACTATGCTGCCTTGCGTAGCGGCTATGTGGGCAATTACGGTGCTGTTTGAAAAGCCGCTTTTCTCCGTAGGAGTGAATCTGCTTCTGGTCATCCCCGGTGTCCTGGTAGCAAACACGCCGCTTTGGATCGCATATCCCTATTGTTACAGCGGATATTTGGTGTCCTGCTCTCTGCACGATTTCACAGCGGAAACATCAGATGCAGCATTTTCG
>JAFYLN010000105.1 GCA_017537045.1 Oscillospiraceae bacterium
ATGTTGTCATATCTTTCTCCTTTATACAAATTTATTTTTCAGTTTGCTTTGACTGCAAAATCACATACAGTTATGACTTTTAAGCCTCATTCTTTTCGTCAGTATCTTCTCGGTTCATTCTGTAACCCACACCCAGCTCGTTTGTAATGTATCGGGCTTCACCCGGCTTTACACCAAACTTTTTTCTGATATTCGCCATGTTTACCTGCAGTTTTTTGATGCTGCCCATATCAGAATAGCCCCATACACCCTTGATGATAGCTGTGTATGTCATCATTTTTCCACAATGTTCCGACAGCAGTGCAACGATATTATATTCCGTTTGAGATAACTTAATTTCATTTCCCGAAACAAACACGCATCTGGCATCGTAATCGATCACCAAATCGCCGGTCTCAAATTTACCTCCGGGAAGTTTTCCGCTGTCCGCTCGGTGGTAATTCCGCAGAAGCATACGTATGCGGGCAAGGAATTCTTCCGAGCTGAACGGTTTTGTCACATAGTCATTCGCGCCTGCATCCAAAGCTTTTACCTTGTCCCGATCACCAGATCGGGCTGACAGCACCATAACAGGTGTCAATGAATCCCTGCGCACAAATTGCAAAAAAGCCATACCATCCATATCCGGTAAACCCAGATCCAGAATGACCAAATCCGGTCTGTGGGATGCAAACATATACTGCGCATGCTGGCAGGTATCGGCCCATATAATTTGATATCCTTCTGTTTCCAATAGCGTTGAAACAATTGTCCGAATATTGGCATCATCTTCGACAAATAGCAATTTATATTTATTGTTCGTCATCTGCCATATCCTCCACATCTAAGGTAAATCGAAATACCGCTCCGCCATTTTTTCTGTTTTCTGCACTGATTTCTCCGTTATGGGCTTTTATGATCGTTGCACATACAGACAGGCCAATTCCCATATTTCTTCTTTTTGTGTCTGACGAAACTGCGTGTTCATCATAGGAACTGGTAAAAATCGATTTCAATCTATCTTCTTTGATCCCACAGCCATCATCCGAGATTTCAAACACCACTTTCTTTTCCTGTTCAAAAACCTTAAAAACAATATGCGTCATATTCTCTGCGTGGAACACAGCATTTTCGAGAATATTCATCAGTACCTGTTCCATCAGAATCGTATCTATTGCAATCACAACAACATCGTCCGGTATTTCAATGATCACTTTCTGGTCCGGATATCGATTCTTGAATTTTGTCATGACAGAATCCACAAGTTCATCCAGGATGACTAAGGTCTTTGCGATCTCGACACCATCATTGTTGATTCTGGTAATTGAAAGAAGATTTTCGACCATGCGAATCAGCCACTCAGAATCTCCTTCAATGTTTTTCAGCATCGTTTCCTTCTGCTGCTCGGACAATAAATCCTTTTTGCTGCGCAATGTAGAACTGGCAGTGTAAATCGTGGTTAACGGAGTGCGCAGGTCGTGAGACATGGCCCGAAGAAGATTTGCTCGCATCCGTTCCTGCTCATTCTCAGCCTTTTCTGCTTCATACTGTTTGATTTTCGCCGTCAGCATACCGGTCAAAACAGAAATAGATGTCATAATGATCGCTGAAATCAAATTTGAAGATATGTTGAAATTAAAAGCAAAATAGGGATAGGTAAATGCGTAATTGACTGCTAGCATTCCAAGCACCGCAGATGCGATTCCAAACAGGCAGCCTTCCGTCAAAAGGGAAATCAGAAACACTGCAAAAACAAAAATAGTTGAAACATGTTCGCCTACATCCAATGTTTGAAACAGAATACTGAACGAAAATGCCACCACAAAAATTGCAGTTGAAACAAACAGATTTTTCACAAGTTTCTTCGTTGTTACCATTAAATCACTCACTTTCATTATGCATTGTATCACAATACTGGATAATATGCGGTAAAGGGACAGCTAAATTATCCCCACAAAAGCTCAAAATCAGTATATGCGTATAAAATTATCTTGACATATAATGACATAAGGACTATGATTCAGGTAATAGAATATTTCCCATTCGAAAGGGAGTAGTTTTAATGTACTGTCAACAATCCCGGCCATTTTATGGTATGGCAGTACATACCAGTTTTGGTTACCAGACTTTCGGCGCATGATGATCGTGTGCCGAAAGTCTTTTTATTTTATATCATTTAAGGAGGAAACAATGAAAGAATACTATTTGCTTCGAAGAGACCAGGTTTTGGATGCCTTTGGCGTGACATCACATGGTCATACCACGGATCAAGCCCAGCGAATCCTGGAGGAAAAGGGCCCCAATATACTCCGTGAAGGCAAGACGAAAAGCACCTGGCAGGTGTTCCTTTCACAGTTTGCTGATCTGTTGGTGGTAATTCTGATTATTGCCGCTGTGATCTCCATGGTTTCCGGTAATACTGAAAGCACCATCGTCATTTTTGCTGTCATCACGATGAATGCCGTTCTTGGCACTGTTCAGCACAAGAAGGCCGAAAAATCCCTGGACAGCCTGAAATCACTCTCGTCCCCCAATGCAAAAGTAATCCGTGACGGTCAAAAGATGGAGATCTCCTCCCGCAATGTGGTTCCTGGTGATATTGTGGTTTTGGAGGCCGGTGATATGGTGGTAGCCGATGGACGAATTCTGGAGAATTTTTCCCTGCAGGTCAACGAAAGCTCCCTGACCGGCGAATCCACCAATGTGGATAAAAAGGCCGTAAACCTGGAAACAGAGGTCCCTCTGGGTGATCGGGTGAATATGGTCTACTCCGGCAGTCTGGTAACATATGGCCGTGCCACTGTGGTGGTAACCGGTACCGGCATGGATACCGAAATCGGCAAGATTGCTGCACTGATGAATGCCACCAAAGAGAAAAAGACTCCCTTGCAGATCAGTCTGGACCAGTTCAGCAGCCGTTTGGCTGTGGTAATCATGGCAATTTCTGCCGTGGTGTTTGCCCTAAGCCTTTACCGTCAGATGCCTGTTCTGGACTCTCTGATGTTTGCCGTAGCACTGGCTGTTGCCGCCATTCCCGAAGCCCTCAGCTCCATCGTCACCATTGTTCAGGCTATGGGTACACAAAAAATGGCGAAAGAAAACGCCATCATCAAGGAATTGAAGGCCGTCGAAAGTCTGGGCTGTGTGTCCGTCATCTGCTCCGACAAAACCGGTACCCTGACCCAGAACAAAATGACGGTTCAGCAGATTTACGTAGATGAGCAAACCCTGGTGCCCCGTCAGCTTGATCCTACCGTCCCCACCCATCGCAGCATTCTGTGCAATGCGATGCTGACAAACGACTCTGCCATCGTGGACGGCAGAGGAATCGGTGATCCCACGGAATACTGTCTGCTGGAAATGCTCTACCAGCGGGCATTGGAACAGGAACTGTTTCCTGCTTCTGTTCCCTGCCGGATTGCTGAGATTCCCTTTGATTCCGACCGAAAGCTGATGTCCACCAAGTACCAGCTGGACGGCGAATACATCATGATGACCAAAGGTGCCCTGGATGTTCTGCTTGACCGTTCCACTCACATCCACACCGCCGAAGGTGTTCGCACAATCACGGAAGCCGATCGGAAGCAGATCCTGGCGAAGAATACCGAATTCTCCGAAAACGGTCTGCGTGTGCTGGCCTTTGCCTACAAATCCACCAATAGCAGTGACCGAATGGGTCTGAGCGATGAGCAGGACTATATTTTCTCCGGTCTGATCTCCATGATGGATCCTCCCCGAGCAGAATCCATCGCTGCTGTCGCCGACGCCAAGCGTGCCGGTATCAAACCCGTCATGATTACCGGTGACCACAAAATCACCGCCACTGCCATTGCACGCCAAATCGGTATCTTCGAGGATGGCGATCTGGCTGTCACCGGCGTGGAACTGGACGCCATGAGCGAGGCTGAGCTGGACAGCAAGATCGAACGAATCAGCGTCTATGCCCGTGTATCCCCTGAGAATAAGATTCAGATCGTCAACGCCTGGCAGCGTCGTGGCAATATCGTTGCCATGACCGGCGACGGTGTCAACGACGCACCCGCCCTTAAAAAGGCAGACATCGGCGTGGCCATGGGCATCACCGGCACCGAGGTCTCCAAGGATGCCTCTGCCATGATCCTCACCGATGATAATTTTGCCACTATTATCAAGGCCGTCACCAACGGCAGAAATGTCTACCGCAATATCAAGAACGCCATCAAGTTCCTGCTGTCCGGTAATATGGCAGGTATCCTGTCCGTGCTGTACACCTCCATTCTGGGCCTGCCTGTTCCCTTCGCGCCTGTGCATCTGCTGTTTATGAACCTGCTGACTGATTCTCTGCCTGCTATTGCCATCGGCATGGAGGCCGCCGATGATGACCTGCTGAACAAGAAGCCCAGAAACCCCAAGGAGGGTATTTTGAGCAAAGCGTTTATGATCCAGCTACTGGTCCAGGGCGGCCTGATCGCCATCAGCACCCTGGCAGCCTTCCACATCGGCCTGAACGCCGGTGACGCGATGCTGGCAAGTACCATGGCCTTCTCTACTCTGACGCTGGCACGTCTGTTCCACGGTTTTAACTGCCGTAGTGAGCAGTCCATCTTTCAGATTGGCTTCCGCAGCAACCCCGCCAGTTTGGGAGCCTTTGGCATCGGAGTGGTGTTGCTGCTCCTGGTGCTGCTGGTTCCCTTCCTGAGCCATCTGTTTGCCGCTTCTGCTCTAACGCTGGCACAGTTCAGTATCATTGTGGGTCTGGCATTGATTCCCACTGTCCTGATTCAAGTAGTTAGAATGATTTTCAAACACTGATACAGAAGCAAAATGACCGCCTGCACAATGTGCAGGCGGTTTTATCATAAATAATGCTCCGATTGAGGTATTATCCCAGAATTGCCTTCAGGTCTTCTTCAGGGGTCGTGATGGGGGCAATGCCAAACTTCTCGACCAGGAAGTTCAGCACATTGGGAGAAATGAAAGCAGGCAGCGTGGGGCCAAGGCGGATATTCTTGATGCCCAAG
>JAFYLN010000106.1 GCA_017537045.1 Oscillospiraceae bacterium
ATATTGATGTTTTCAAAATTGCTTTTCAGGTACTCAATATACGCCTGCATCAACTTGGATTTACCGGATCGGCGGATGCCTGTGATGATCTTGATGTCGGGAGTACCGTTCAGTTCAATGATTCGATCAAGATACTTTGTTCTTGTAATTGTTTTCATATAGTCACCCGCTTTCAAAAGTTAAAAATATTTCATTTCTCGAAATCGTATTGATGCATTTATTATACTGTCTCTCTTTAGTATATGCAAGCGCCCGTTTTCCAAAACATAAAAAATTTACATTTTCGAAAGCGGTAATCAATTCATCCTCTTTTGCAGAAAAACAAGCAGCCACACACCGTAGTGCATGACTGCTGATGTCTACTGTTATGCTTCAAGTCCGAAAATACATTCGTGGATAATTCTTGCGATATCCTCATTGGATTTCTCACACCCGTCTTTTACCCATTGGATGACGATAGCGTTGATACCATTCAGATAAAACATCATAACATATTTACGATCTCCTGTCGGATAGTGAAACCTCGCCAGAATAGGATCAAAAATATTATCGAACATTCTCTGAAAGATATTCTCAAAACCAAAGGTATTGGTATGCGCCAGAGCTGTCGAGAAAATAGCTTTATGTTCCCTGATGTATGACAGGTATGGATTCAGATACTCAGCCGAAATATAGTTCAACTTATCCAACGTACAATCCGAAAACTTTCTTGTAATGATTTCGGTATCAACCGGAAAATAGGAAAGAAAACCATCAATAATGCGCTTCGTTGTTTCTGCAAGCAGATCAGTTGTGTTCTCGTAATGCAGGTAAAATGTCGAGCGATTGACCGCTGCCATTTCACAGATCTCACTTACCGTAATATATTCAAATGGTTTCTTCTCCAAAATTGTCAGCAGCGCATCGTTCATTTTTACTGCTGTATTAAAATATTTGCTTTCCGACTTGTTCAAGTATCTTCCTCCTTTCCCCGTACTTTTAGCTTATTTACTGTTCACTGATCTCACGGGCAAGCTCAACAATTTCATAGGCGTATTTTGCTTTGCCCTTTGCGAGCATTTTCTTGTAAACAGGGTAATTCACAGCACAACCGATCATGCCGATAATACCAATAATAATTCCCAGCGCCATGCTGTTACCAATAACCTTCATTGCCATGCACATTCCTGTACCAAAAACAAGCGCAGAAATAATACCGCAGGAGTAGGTGAAGATGATGGCGGGGAGTTTGGCTCTGTTGTCCAGCTTTTTAAGGGCAACAATTTTGGAACTGTCTTTGGGGGCATAGTCCTTTGCGATAGATTCTGCCCAAATTTTATCTGTGTTCATGTTTGAACCTCCTTTTTGATTTTACAATCAAATTATAGGAGTTCACAGGAATAAACTGAACAACACGATTCATTCAATCTGTTGATTTCAATTCAAAATCTAATCTTTTCCTCCGATTATTATACACCTTTTTGAGATGAAAGATAGTAGCACTATATCTGCAATTTCCTTGCCGTCCCTGAAATTGCATTTTTGCAATTTTCAGGGGCGGCTTTTTTGTTTTCTTGCACGAGTGCCTGATTTTTCAATCGAAAGCGGTTTTTTGCGTATATTCGGGTGAGACGAAAAGAAAGTCGTCAAAAACTCAAAGGAGGTACGCAAATGACCATGTACGAAACCATCAAGGCGGCTGTTCCCGTAAAGCAAGCCGCCGAACACTACGGGCTGAAAGTGAGCCGCAACGGTATGGCTTGCTGCCCGTTTCACCATGACCGGCATCCGAGTTTGAAGCTGAATGAGGACTATTTCTTCTGCTTCGGCTGCGGAGCCAAGGGGGATGTGATCGACCTTGTGGCAAGGCTATTTGATCTCAGCGGCTACGAAGCGGCGCAAAGGCTGGCAGCTGAGATCGGTATCAGCACCGAGCCGAGACAGGCTGTGAGGGCATCCTGTAAGCCCAAACGTCCCCATATTCGACAGTTCCGGGAGGACGAAATGCTCTGTTTCCGTGTGCTGACGGATTATCTGCATTTGCTGGAAGATTGGAAAGTGCGGTATACACCCAAGACACCGGATGAGCCTTACGATGACCGCTTTGTGGAAGCCTGCCAGATGCACTGCCATATCGAATATATGGCGGATGTGCTGACCGTGGGTGATCTGGAAGAACGGGTCGCTCTGGTGGACGAGCTGATGAAAAGCGGCAGGATCGCTTTTCTGAAGGAGTACACCGCACGAAAGAAAAAGGAGGTGGCGCACCGTGGCGAAGAACCGGAAAACGCCTGATATGAACTTGCCCATGTGGTTTGATGGGCAGAACATCAACGAAGCTCTGTTTTGTGAAGAATTTCTGCAGGAGCGCAGAATCATCTTCGCAAACGGAGCTTTTTTCACGCCCGATGGTCGGGTAACAGACGATCTTCCTCTCCGTGGTGAGATTTACGACAAGCTGAAATTCTGTGCCGTGAATAACATCCCCCGGAAGATCACCAACATTCTGGAAGTGCTGAAACTGGAAGCCCATGTGCCTGACTTTCCTCCGGAACAGGATCGCATCCATGTTGCCAACGGTACGCTGCTGTTGGACGGCACATTCACCGAGGGCAGACCGGCTATCGTGCGAAGCCGTCTGCCGGTTGCCTACAATCCCGATGCTCCTGCACCGGTGATCTGGCTGAACTTTCTGGATGGGCTGCTCCATGCGGAGGACATCCCCACCTTGCAGGAGTTCATCGGCTACTGCCTGATTCCCTCCAATAAAGGACAGCGCATGATGGTGATTAAAGGCAACGGCGGCGAGGGCAAATC
>JAFYLN010000107.1 GCA_017537045.1 Oscillospiraceae bacterium
AATTGATGTTTATCGCACTGTGTGCCGTGGACAACGTAGGGGCGACCATTGGTCGCCCGCGCAGAGAAATGTTGCGAACTCGCATTGGATTTCGGCGAATTCGTAACATTGTACCGCCGGGCGGCGGGTCGCCGCCCCTACGATAGAATTGATAGACAGCGTGATAAACTGAAATTGGAATTACTCCATACAAGAGAGGAACCGAATATGAAGAAGACATCCTTCCTAACCCTTGACAAGGCAAAGGAGATCACGACCCAGATTCCCACACCCTTCCATATTTATGATGAAGCCGGCATTCGTGCCAATGCAAAGGCACTGAAAGCGGCTTTTGCATGGAACCCCGGTTTCCGCGAGTATTTTGCGGTCAAGGCAACACCCAACCCCCATATCATGCAGGTGCTGCTGGAAGAGGGCTGTGGCTGTGACTGCTCCAGCTATACGGAGCTGCTGCTGGCGGAAGCGATCGGCGCTGTGGGTCATGACGTGATGTTCTCTTCCAACGTGACACCCGAGCTGGATATGCACAAGGCCTACGAGCTGGGAGCCTATATCAATCTGGATGACGCCACCCATGTGGAGTTCCTGGAACGCATCACCGGCGGCAATGTACCGGAAACGGTCTGCCTGCGCTACAATCCCGGCGGATCCTTCAGCCTTGGTAACACCATCATGGATATGCCCCGGGATGCCAAGTACGGCATGACGGAGGATCAGATGGCCGGTGCCATCAACCGCCTCATGAGCCTTGGCACCAAGCATTTCGGCATCCATGCGTTTCTTGCTTCCAATACCACCACCAATGAGTATTATCCGGAGCTGGCGGCAAACCTCTTCCGGCTGGCGGTGCGCCTGCGTAATGCCACCGGCTGCCACATTTCCTTTGTCAACCTCTCCGGCGGCATCGGCGTGGACTACCGTCCCGAGCAGCCCTGCTGCAACATCAATATCATTGGCGAGGGTGTCCGTACCCGTTATGAGCAGATCCTGACCCCGCAGGGCATGAATGATATTGCCATTTTCACGGAGCTGGGCCGTTTCATGCTGGCACCCTACGGCCACCTGGTCACCACCGTTCTGCACCAGAAGCATATCTACCGCGAATATGTGGGCGTGGATGCCTGTGCTGCCGACTTGATGCGGCCTGCGATGTATGGCGCTTACCATCACATCACCGTGCTGGGCAAGGAGGATGCTATCCTCGACCATGTCTATGATGTCACCGGCGGCCTGTGCGAAAATAATGACAAGTTTGCCATTGAGCGCAGCCTGCCTGCCATTGACATCGGTGATATTCTGGTCATCCATGATACCGGTGCCCACGGCCATTCCATGGGCTACAACTACAACGGCAAGCTTCGCTCCGCGGAGGTACTGCTGCATCCAGACGGCAGCTTTAAGCTGATCCGCCGCGCCGAGACTCCTGCCGATTATTTTGCAACACTGGATATTACCGGCTTTAAATTCCATATTTGATTGTCAGAAATGCACAAAAAATGTCGCAATAATTTGGCGCAGCGGTGGCAGAATTTACAATAAAACTTCATACATTCTTAACGAGGTTGTGCTATAATAACCATGGTGGCAAGAAACCTGAGAACTGCACACCCAGTAAGGAGAATCTATGAACAATATATTGTTTTTTCTGACGCCCAAGGCCATGTGCGCATTTTTGTATGATGACTTCACTTTGCGTCAGGCTCTGGAGAAAATGGAAAGCGCAGGCTATACGGCTTTACCGATTTTGAATAAACGCGGTGAATATCGCGGAACGCTGACAGAAGGTGACCTGATGTGGGCCATCAAGAACATCTGCTATATGGATATGCGGCAGGCGGAAGCCCACCGCATTATGGAGATCACCCGCCGCAAGGAATATCTTCCGGTTCGCGTTACCACCTCCATGCATGATCTGGTGGAGCGTGCAAGCACCCAGAATTTCGTTCCTGTTGTGGATGATAAGGATGCATTTATTGGTATTGTTCCCCGCAGCGCCATCATCAAGTATTGCCTGAAGCACCTGTTCCCGGAAGACTGATTTACATACGCGCCGGAGTGTACAGTTTGTACACTCCGGATTTTTTCGCTGCGGAACTTTTTATGGCAAAAGATACGAATTTTGCCTTGACTGTTTGGGCAAATTGAATTATACTGTAGGGAGCTATGGAAACTTTTATCTGAGAAAGGATTTTTGAATATGGCAAAGGAATTTAAGATTACAAGCCTGCGTCTTGCTGATCTGGAAAAGGAACTGAATTACCTGAAGACTACCCGTGAGCGCGAGATCGCTGCCATGATCGCAGAAGCCCGTTCCTACGGTGACTTGTCCGAAAACTCTGAGTACGATGCTGCGAAGAACGAACAGGCAAAGCTCTATGGCCGCATTGCCGAGATTGAGGATATCCTGTCCCACGCTGTCATCATTGAGGACGAGAATGAGGCCACCGGCCGCGTCGGTCTGGGCTGCACCGTCGTTGTGGAAGATGCAAACGGCAAGCAGACTACCTACCGCATCACCGGCTCTCAGGAAGCCAATCCCATGGAATTCAAGCTGTCCGACGATTCTCCCTTCGGCCGTGCCGTTGTGGGTAAGGCAGCAGGCGAGACCTTTACCGTCAATGCACCCGCCGGCTCCTTCACCATGAAGGTTGTCGAAGTTTCTCGCGAGGGCTAAGCATATGGCAAAGTTTGTACCGCAGGCTGAACTGCCTGTATCCGAACAGGCCCAGATCCGCCGCGAAAAATTAGCAGCTCTGCAGGCCGAAGGCCGTGATCCCTTCCAGATCACCAAGTTTGATTTCAATGCCGATTCCGCTGCCATCAAAGCCGATTACGAAGGCTACGAGGGCAAGACCGTCAAGGTTGCAGGCCGTCTGATGAGCAAGCGCGGCCAGGGCAAGGTCATGTTCTGTGACCTGCAGGACAATACCGGCCGCATCCAGCTCTTTGTCAAGATCGATGAGATGGGCGAAGAGGAATATGCCCGTTTCAAGAAGAACGACATCGGCGATATCGTCGGCTGTGAAGGCGAAGTCTTCAAGACCAAGACCGGTGAGATTTCTATCCGCACCAGAACCATCGTTCTGCTCAGCAAGTCCCTGCTGCCCCTGCCCGAAAAGTACCACGGCCTGACCGACAAGGAGATCCGCTTCCGTCAGCGGTATGTGGATCTGATGGTCAACCCCGAGGTGAAGCAGAACTTCATCGTTCGCTCCAAGTTTATCAAGCACTTGCGGAATTACCTGGACAACAT
>JAFYLN010000011.1 GCA_017537045.1 Oscillospiraceae bacterium
GCTGCCATGCGTGAAAAGCAGGAAGCCAACAAGGAGACTACAGGTTACTATGGCAAGTATGCCATCTGGCGCGACCGTGAAATGGATGAAATTAAGGCGCAGATCGATGCCGGTAATCCCTGGGTTCTGCGTTTCCGCAGTACCGGTTCTATTGAGAACCAGTTCAAGTTCGATGATCTGGTCAAGGGTAAGCTGACGATTACCGAAAATGATGTGGATCATGTGCTGCTCAAATCTGACGGCATTCCCACCTACCACTTTGCCCACGCAGTGGACGACCATCTGATGCGCACCACCCATGTTGTCCGCGGTGATGAATGGCTGCCCGCCCTGCCCTTCCACATTCAGCTCTTTAAAGCGCTGGGCTTCAAGCTGCCCAAGTATGTCCACATCGGACCGTTGATGAAGATGGACGGCAACTCCAAGCGCAAGCTTTCTAAGCGCAAGGATCCCGAGCTGGCACTGACCTACTATAAGGCCGAGGGCTTCCCCATTAAGGCCGTGCAGGAATACCTGATGACCGTTCTGAACTCCAATTTTGAAGATTGGCGTCGGGCAAATCCCGATGCGCCTGTGGATTCTTTCAAGTTCAGCCCCAAGAAGCTGAACCCCGCCGGTTCCCTCTTCGACTATGCCAAGCTGACCGATGTTTCCAAGAATGTCATCTCCCGCATGAATGCAGAGGAAGTCTATACGCTGCTGGTAGAGTGGGCCAGGGAATTTGATGCTGACTTTGCCGGGAAACTGGAGGCTGATCCCGCATTTGCAACTTCCATCCTCGCCATTGGCCGAGGCGGCAAGAAGCCCAGAAAGGATCTGGCTGTCTGGAAGGACGCAAAGGAATATATGGGCTTCTTCTACGACGAATATCTACAAAAACCCCACTTCGACGAGAAGTTTGACAAGGTCGTTGTGGCCGATGCATTGAACCGTTTTCTTGAGAAGTTCGACATCGCGGATGATTCCGCCGTCTGGTTCGAGAAGGTCAAGGAAATCACCACAGATATGGGCTTTACCACCGATATGAAGGCTTACAAGGCAGACCCCACCGCCTACCCCGGCACTGTGGCTGACATCTCTACCTTTATCCGCCAGGCAGTCACCGGCAAAACCAACTCCCCTGACCTGTATACTGTCATGCAGATTCTGGGTTATGAGCGTACTGCTGCACGCATCAAGGCAACGATTCAGGCAATGTGATCCTGAAAAGCTCTCATCATGGCGATATCCGGTTTTTACCGGGTATCGCCTTTTTACTTCCAACCGATGAGACAACGGAAATGACCGAACAGACAAAAATCAACATATCTTCCTTTTGATTTGCTATGATGGCAATGCAAATCAAAAAGGAGGATGCAAAATATGCAAGCAATCAGAACGATGGAGCTTGTCAAGCAGTACAAAAACCTGACTGCAGTTGACAAGCTGAATCTAGAGGTAAAGCAAGGTGAATTGTTCTCCCTGCTGGGTGTCAATGGTGCAGGAAAGACCACGACCATAAAAATGCTGACCGGCCTGACTATGCCCACCGGCGGTGATGCCATCATAGGCGGCTACAGTGTTACAAAGCAGCCGGAACAGGTGAAACGGCTGATCGGCGTATCGCCGCAGGAAACTGCTGTGGCACCGAACCTCTCTGTAAGAGAAAATCTGGAACTGATCTGCGGTATTTACGGATTCCCGAAAGAAAAAACCGTATTGAAAATCAACGAATTATCTGCGCAGTTTGCTCTGGATGCTGTTTTGCGTAGGAAAGCAGGAAAGCTGTCCGGCGGCTGGCAGCGCCGTATCAGTATTGCTATGGCCTTAATCTGTGAGCCGGCGATACTGTTTCTTGACGAGCCTACTCTCGGTCTGGATGTTATTGCAAGGCACGATTTATGGGATGCAATCCGCGCTTTAAAAGGAAAGATCACAATCATCCTGACAACTCACTACATGGAAGAAGCTGAAGCGCTTTCCGACCGCATCGGCATTATGAAAAGCGGCCGTCTTCTGGCAGCAGGAACAGCAGAAGAATTGAAGGCGCTGGCTGGAACAAAGGATTTTGAAGCAGCGTTTGTTTCAATTGTAAAGGAGGCATAAGGGTATGAAAATGATGACTTTTGCAAAGCGTTGCGCCAAAGAAATCCTGCGTGATCCGATCAATCTCGGCTTCGGTCTGGGATTTCCACTGGTCTTACTGCTTCTACTGAGCGCTATGCAGGCAAATATTCCCGTGCACCTGTTTGAAATTGACACATTGACCCCGGGCATCACGGTTTTCGGATTGTCGTTTATGACTCTTTTCTCCGCAACGCTGATTGCCAAAGACCGGGAAAGTGCCCTTTTGCAAAGATTGTACACCACACCATTGACAGGATTTGATTTTATTCTTGGCTATATGCTTCCGCTTCTCCCCATCGCTATCGGGCAAACTGCGATCTGCTATCTGTTTGCAATTCCTTTGGGCTTGACTGTCAGTATCAATATTGTATATGCTATCATTGGAATCATTCCCATGGCGGTTTTCAATATTGCATTGGGACTTTTGTGCGGTAGTGTCTTCGGCGTGAAGCAGGTTGGCGGCATTTGTGGTGCCCTGCTGACCAATCTTTCCGCATGGCTTTCCGGTGTCTGGTTCGATCTGAAGCTTGTAGGCGGATTCTTTGAAAGAATGGCCAACGTGCTGCCCTTTGTTCATGCAGCGGAAATGGAAAAAGCATTTTTTGCAGGAAACTTTGAGCTGGCAGCCACATATCTTCTGCCAGTGCTTCTGTACAGTGTATTGATCACAGTGGCTGCCGTGTTGTGTTTCCTCGGACAAATGAAAAAACAGTGAAGGATTTGAGGCGATGAAATACAAGCTCATTATTGACAAGGATGCAGAAGAGGAAATTATCGCGATTGTGCATGCGCCCTCCTCTCTGACACAGCAGATTGAGAATCTTGTCTGCAGTTTTTCCGGTGCAGATTCTATTATGGGGTACAAAGATGATGAAATGAGAAGATTGCCACTTTCTGAAATTGAATGTATCACCATTTGGGACAGAAAAGTCATTGCTATCGATAGCAGCGGCAGCCGTTACCGTATTCAGGATAGGCTTCGCGAGCTGGAAGGCATTCTGCCCTCCTATTTTATCCGCATCAACAAATCCACCCTTGCCAATGAGCACCGCATTTCCCGCTTTGATGCGGCATTTAATGGCGGTGTGGACGCCGTGTTCCAATGCGGTTACCGGGAATACGTTTCCAGACGCTGCTTCGTGGAAATCAGAAGGAGGTATGAAGAAAAATGAAGCGACATATTGTGGACTTTATACGCCGCGGATGCATGGCCAGCAGTTTCGGTCCAATTATTTTGGCTGTGCTGTATCTGATTTTGCAACACAAGGGAGCTGTTGAAACGCTGACTGTCGCACAGGTCTGTCTGGGGATATTTTCGTTATCCGCCCTTGCTTTCATTGCAGGCGGTATGAATGTCGTTTATCAAATCGAGCAGCTTCCCCTGATGGTGGCGATTTTGATTCATGGCGGTGTTTTATATGTCTGCTATCTTCTTACCTATCTGGTCAATGACTGGCTGGAATGGGGTGCTATTCCGATTCTGGTTTTTTCCGGGATTTTTGTCCTTGGCTACCTGATCATCTGGGTTGTTATTTATTCAGTTATCAAAAAGAATACTGCACAAGTCAATGAAGCATTGAAGAAAAAGCAGCGGGCAGCAAAATAATACACAAAGAACCCGCATCTATGAAAAGCAGGAAGCGGCATGACCGGAATCATGCCGCTTCCTGAAAATGATATCATACCTTTTCGCCGGACTACCGTCTTCGGGTGTCCTTTTGTCCGTTTAAATTTCGATCAGTTCATATTCTTTGGTGCCAAGACCCAGCTTTACAGCGTGATCCACACAGGACATCCAGTTGGTCTGCGGATGAGTATCCTTGAAATGGTCATGATGGATATGGGGATTTTCACCGAGCATGCTGCCCGCGATCACAGGCTGGGCATTGACTGCATCTGCGCAGGCCATATCCAGTGCAACCGGATCAAAGGATGCAAACATACCCACATCGGGTACAATGGGAACGTCATTTTCGCCATGGCAGTCACAGTTGGGCGAAACATCCATAACCAGACTGATGTGGAAATGAGGACGATCCTTCAAAACTGCATGAGAATACTCTGCGATCTTGCAGTTAAGGATATCATTGGACTCGTCATTCGCTGCGCGGACTGCGTCCACCGGACAAATTCCGATGCAGCGGCCGCAGCCGACACACTTGCTGTGATCGATGGATGCCTTCTTGTCCGCAATTGTGATTGCACTGTGGGCGCAGATCTTCTGGCACTGGCCGCAGCCGACGCACTTTCTCTGAGAAACGAAAGGTTTCCCAGCAGAGTGCATTTCCATTTTGCCGGCGCGGGAACCGCAGCCCATACCAATATTTTTCAGTGCACCACCAAAACCGGTACACTCATGACCCTTGAAATGGCTCATGGAAACGAAAATATCTGCATCCATCACGGCGCGGCCGATCTTGGCTTCCTTCACGTACTCGCCATCAATTGGGACAAGGACTTCATCCGTACCTTTCAGACCGTCTGCAATGATCACATGGCAGCCGGTAGCAAAGGGATTATAACCATTTTCATAGGCGGCATCCAAATGATCCAGACCATTCTTCCGGCGACCGACATAAAGGGTGTTACAGTCTGTCAGGAAGACACGGCCGCCCGCCTCCTTGATCAGATCCACAACGACCTTAGAGTAATTGGGGCGCAGATATGCCAGGTTGCCGGGTTCACCAAAATGAATTTTGATTGCGGTGAACTTGTTTTTAAAGTCAATATCCAGCATGCCTGCTTTTTTCACAAGGCGCGCCAGCTTCTGGGGCAGATTTTCGCGAGGTGTTGCGCGGAAGTTTGTAAAATAAACTTTGGATGCCATATGATTCCCTCCAAAAAAGTTGCTTACGCAACCAATATATCGTGAAAACAGCCAGTTGTCAACTGCAGAAATAATGATTGACAAATCAGAAAGTCTACGATATAATATCTAAGCGCTTGCGAGAGTGTTGGAATGGTAGACAAGCACGTTTGAGGTGCGTGTGGTTATGCCGTGTGGGTTCGAGTCCCATCTCTCGCACCAAATATCTCCAAATCCCAAATGGGATTTGGAGATATTTTTATTTGCGCGAGAGATGGAACTCGAAAGGCCGTTAAGAAAACATGCCGGTGGCATGTTTTTAGGCCGTGGGAGAGGCCCTCGGATTTGATACGCATCCGGTACGGATGTGGATCAAATCTGAGTATGTCCGATGCCGAAATGTGTTGGTACGCTGCACTTTTTTGAAAAGTCCTATAAGAACACTCGCACCAAACCAATATAATCCGAACCAAGTTTTCCCAGTGGGAAGACGGGTTCGGATTTATTTTTTTACCAAATTTGAGGACAGATAATCACCGAGGGTTCATGTTCTTTCCTCCCGGTGATCAAATTCACAAGCAAAATGCAGACACCCGTCAAGAATGTCTGCATCGAAGCTATTCTTTTGGGGATTGAAGCACATTAAACCGGATAATATCATTGTTGTACAAATACAATCGCTTTCAATTGTTTGTATCGCTGAAAATGAAAATGGGGATTGACAGAAGCAAGAAATTAACCCTATAATAAAGTTACTTAAGCGCATAAGTAGTCAATTCTACGCGCTGCAAGTGGCCAAGTAATTCTATTCAGGAGGGAACAATATGAAAAAGACACTGACAAGAGCACTGTTGGCTTGCCTGTTGGTTCTGACCATGGTTTTAGCCTGCGGCTGCAACAACGCACCCGATCCTACTGATCCTCCCGCATCCAACTGGAAGGTCACGTTCTATGACAGCGACGGCACAACTGTTCTGCAGGAAGTGGAGGCTGCAGATGGTGCAGCTGTAGCTATGCCTGAGCTGACTAAGGAAGGCTACATAATTGAGGGCTATTACGCCACTCCTGCACTGTTGGTTGCGTTCGATGTGACTCAGCCAATTACAGAAGATACCGCTGTGTTCGTGGCATGGCAGTCCAGTGTTGTTGACGAGCGCCCCTGGATGCTGGCTGGTTCTCTGGCAGGCTATCCTGACAACGCATGGGGTAAGATCTGGCCTCAGGACAACTATCTGCTGCAGCCCATGGAAGGCGAATTTAACACCTTCTACATTGATGTGAACCTGTATGCCGGCGATGCTTTCAAGATTGCTGTTATCGGTGAAGGCTATGCATGGGACAACAATAACAGCATCGATGCAGGCCATCTGGCCAACAAGACCGAAACTGCAGTCCTGTGCAGCGGCGAAAACGCATTTGACTCCGGTGCTAATATTCAGGTCATGGAAGACGGCAAGTACCGTCTGATCCTGAAGACCGATGCTGAGACGCTGTCCCTGTGCAAATTGTCCTACGAGCGGCTGGGTGATGCCGATCCCAAGGGTGAGATCGAAATTGTCTACGACATGAAGCTGTGGGCATCCTTCAACGACTGGGCAGGTCAGGATATGCAGCGTAACGGCGAGGATCTGATCTGGTGGTGTGAAGCTGACGTTCCCGCAGACGGTGGTGAGTTTGGTGTTAAAAATGCAGCAAACGGTGACTGGTACTCCAGCGAAGGTAACAAGAAGAATATCGTTCTGGAGGAAGGCCACTACATGTTCTTCATTGAACTGGAACTGGTTGACGGTAAGCCCCAGTTGAAGGGCGAAATCATTGCTGAAGAACCCGCTTACTATGTTGTCGGCACCTGCGGCAATGCCGGCTGGGCTGCTGATGCCAATGCAGGCAACACCGCTTACAAAATGACCGAACAGGATGGCAAATATGTGCTGACCGTCACCTTCACCGAGGAAGAGATTGTTGATTGGGCCGAGAACAAGGTCGCTTTCAAGGTGGCTTACGGCTGCGGCGGCAAGGTTGCCAACGAGAACTGGTTTGGCGCAGAAGGCATGGGCAACGTCACTGTTGATCCCGGCACTTATACCATTACCTTTGATCCCGCGACTGGTGCTGTTACTGTAGCGTAATATAAACCAAGCGTGCCGGTGGGTTTTCCATCGGCACGCTTTTCTTAAGCTGTTAAACACGGATGTGATGATCCATAGGCGATTCGTCCCTGGCAATGGCTTTCAATGCTGCAGCTACGACCGCTTTTGCATAGGCTTCATAATCCAGTACGGGATCTCGGAGAATCACTGTGTCGGGAGCAAGATCAACAGCACCATCCCGGTCAACCACATGATCAAAGCAGCTGAGAAGGTAGGATCGGTAATCCCGGCTTTTGATCTCATCGCAGGATAGAATCACTTTGCTGCAGCCACTAGCGAGCATTGCCTGCTGCCGGAGCTTCATAGCATCGAAGGTAACGCAGTAGAACAGGTCATTTTGAATCTGACCATCCAGATACAACAGGGGCACAAAGCTGTTGTCACCAAGGATTCTGAAATCTTCTTCGGAAATATCGATGGCAAAAACCGCGTCCACGTTGGTGACCTGCTGGTGCAGACATCTCCCGGTGAGCAGAACCAAATGGTAGCCAGCCTTTTCGGCCTCCTCCGCTAAGGCTTGGAGCAATCTCTGCTTGTGCTTGCTGTTCCCGGTATGGGGAACATACACACCAAAATTATTGGTTTTACCCGTTGCCAGAGCTCTCGCGCTGGCGCTGGATACATAACCAACCATATTTGCCACATGCAGGATTCGCTTCTTGGTCTCTACGCTTATGGACTGATTCGGCACATCGTTCAGGACATAGGACACGGTGGCACTGGAAACACCGCACTCCTTCGCTATATCCTTCATCGTGTACTTCTTTTTCATAGAATTATCTTAACATACCCAATTTAACCTGTCAAGCGAGGTAGAATATGCTGAACTTATCTGTAGCCCATATTCCCGGAACTGTGGATGCCTGCCCCCTTGGTGGACAAATGCATCTGCGTTTCCGGGTACAGCGTGGGATGATCCAGTCCGCCAGACTGGTCTACAATTGCGACAAGAATCTGTGGCATGCGTTCCGGAATGAAGCGGAAATGAAAATCACCCATACGGATTCTGAACTGGAATACTACAGCGTGGCAGTTTCACTTACGGACACCCGCTTTTCCTATATATTTAAACTGAACTGCTCCGACGGAATGATACGTTATCTCTCCGAGGAAGGCTTGACTGACTCCTATGACCATACACTGGGATATTTCAGTTTTTTCCAGTACACCTCCCAGTTTCCCTGTGATACCATGGCTGTACCGGGATGGGTCAAGGCCGCCACCTGCTATCAGATTTTTCCGGAACGGTTCGCTGTTGGCGATTCCAATAAGGATCTGAGCTATGTGAACACCAAATGGGGTGTAAAACCGACCCCAAAAAGCTATTATGGCGGTGACCTGATTGGCATTCGGGAGCATTTGGACTATTTGGTAGATCTGGGTGTCAATGTGCTTTACATGACGCCCGTATTCTGCTCACCTACGAACCACAAGTATGAGATCACGGACTATGAGACTGTTGACCCGGCTTTCGGTGGTAATGAAGCCTTGAAAGACTTAATTGAAGATGCTCATAAACTGGGCATTAGGGTTATACTGGATGGTGTGTTCAATCACTGCTCCTGCTGGCATCCGTTCTTCCTGGATGCCCAGAAGAACGGCAGGAAGTCACCGTATTATGATTGGTTCTTCTGGAAAGAGGACGGTTCCTATCTGACCTTTGGCAGTGTCAAAACCATGCCGAAGCTGAATACCGGCAATCCGGAAGTTATCAGGTATTTCTCTGACGTAGCAGTTATGTGGATGCGCGACTATGGCGCGGATGGCTGGCGTCTGGATGTGTCCGATGAAATCTCGCACAAATTCCTCCGTGCTTTCCGGGATGCGGTTATTGGTCAGAACCCCGAAGCCATCATCATCGGTGAGGACTGGCACCGGGCTGTGCGGTATCTAAACGGCGACGAGTACGACGGCATCATGAACTACGGCGTGACGAAGGCCTGTCTGGATCTGCTGGCATTTCATACCATTGACAGCAAAGCGTTCCGTGACCGGATTGTTCGGCTGTATCACACCTACAGCATCGCAGCCAACCAGAAAATGCTGAATCTTTTGGGCAGTCATGATACCGACCGTTTCCTGACCCGTGTAGAAGGAGATCCGGTTAGATTCCGCACCGCAGCGGCTATCATGTTCTTCTATCCCGGCATTCCCTGCGTTTACTATGGTGACGAAATCGGTATGGAGGGCGGTTATGACCCGGATTGCCGCCGCACCTTCCGCTGGAACCGGGATGGCTGGGATATGGAAACCAGAAACCTGATTAAAAAACTGATGAAGCTGAAGAAGGAACCAGCCCTGTCGGACGGCATCTTTGGTATTGATGAGCAGGACGGTATCATTACCTTTACCCGTTCTGCAGATAAGCAAGTAATCAAGCTTCGGGTAAACGGAAGAGATAACGTAAACAAAGGCCTGCCGGCCTATGGATTTGAAATTTTGATGTGACAGGAGGAAAAGACTATGAAAAGAATTATTTCTGCTGTGATAGTGCTGACCATGATTCTTGCACTACTCTCCGGCTGCGGTGATAACAGCGCATCCGGAAACAATGTGGAGACCTCCGATCTGTACGAGCAGGTCATGTCCCGTTTCACTGGAGAACCGGAGGAAGGAGCCATTATTAAGGTTCTGGAAAATGACACAGCCGTGGAGCTTGGCTATGTGGATCAGCTGATTGAGGCGTTCAACGAAGCTTACAAGGACAAAGGTATCTCCGCCGAGCGTATGAATATTGACCAGTATTCCGATCTGGCCACAGATGGTCCTTACGGCTACGGTCCTGATGTCTGGTATCAGGCCAACGATATTCTCATGAAGTATGCGGATAACCAGCACCTGCTGCCCCTGCCCATCTATGACATGGAGTGCTACGAGCAGATCCCCCAGAGCGCCTGGAATGCCTATGCCACCGAAATGAACGGAGAGACCTTCTACTGCGGCATTCCTCTGAATGTCCAGTCCGGCATGCTGTATTATATCGAGTCCATGCTGCCCGAAAATTGGGAAACCGAGTGGGACATCAACAGCAATGGTACGCCGGATTTCTTTGAAACCTATACTGCGCTTTATACTTATTCTGAATTGTGCAAAGAAGGCAGTGAGAAAACCCAGTACGGATATCTGGACGAAACCGTGGATACCTACTTTATGAGTGGCTATCTCTTTACCTATGGCGGCTATATCTTCGGCCAGAACGGCAGCGATGCCAGTGATATCGGTCTGGCTTCCGGCGAAAGCTACAAGGGTGCCCGCATGATCCAGCAGTGGGCAGGCCAGATGAACAATACAGAGGTTCTGGACAACACCTTCTCTTCCGCAGCCTATCAGTATCTGGCTGATGGTGTGATGCTCTGCACCATTACCACCCCCGACGTTTCCCGGATGTTTATCCGTTCCATGGTCTCTACCGGAAACTGGACGGAGGAAGAAGCCAAGGCAGATCTGAAGATGATCACCGTTCCCCGGCTGCCTGTGAGTGCCGATCTGACTGCCGATAGCTGGCAGGATTCCATTACAAAAATGGACGAGATGACTGTGGAAACCACCATGATGGGCGGCATCAACGGCTACGGTATTTCTGCCTACACAGATTATCCCAACGCATCCCTTGCGTTCGTGGAATTTGCGACTTCCTATGAGCAGGCGGTTATCCGGAATGAGTATCTGGGTGTGGCACCTGCCAGAGCAGATGCTGCTGCCACCATTTCCGAGACCGATGCCACTGTCGGCATCCTCTTTGACCGGCTTGACCGGGGATTTATCAGCATCATGCCGGCTATTACCGAAATCGGCCAGCTCTGGACTCCTGCAGAATCTTTCCTGATTGACCTTTCCACCGATCCTTATCGAGCAGAACGGGGAGATGCGCGGCTTTACGACACGGATGATAAGATTCAGGCTGGTCTGGAGCGTCTTGTAACGCAGATCCGTGATGCCATTGAGACACTGGCGTAAGGAGTGATCTTTATGAAACAGAACATCCAGAACGTGGGACGATTCCTGCGCTGGACACCCTGGCAGGTGAAGCTGTCCATGATCATCATGGGACTTGGACAGCTCTGCTATGGACAAATCGTAAAGGGATTGTTCTACTTAGCTTGTTTCGCAGTTCTTCTTACTTACTTTGTCACGCGGGGCTTTGGTGACCTGATTGGTTTCTTTACGCTGGGAACCAACGAGGAGAACCTGTGGCTGAGTATCCCCGGCGACAACAGCCTAACCATGCTGATCCTCGGCCTGTTTGCCATCTTCATCCTGATCTTCACGCTGGTTCTGCATGTTACCAATGTGAAGGATGCGGTGTTTACAGCCCGGCTGCAGGAGAAGGGGAAACCTGTCCATAAGTTCTGCCAGACCCTGGAAACTGCAGCAGATGATAAGTTCCATATGACCGCACTGTCCGTCCCTATGGTGGGAGTGGCAATTTTCTCTATTCTGCCGATCGTATTCATGATCTGCATTGCTTTTACCGATCTGGGCGGTGATGTGGTCTATCCGAAGCTGGCAAACTGGTCCTTCTCAGCCTGGAAAAAGATTCTGAGCCTCGGCAAAATCGGAAGCACCTTTGTAAAGATCCTTGGATGGAACATTGTTTGGGCGGTGCTGTCGACCGCACTGAACTTTGTAGTCGGTCTGGGAATGGCGCTGCTTCTGAACAAGCGGAATGTTAAGGGCTCCAAATTCTGGCGTGCGTTCCCAATTCTTGCCTACGCAATTCCTGGCTTTATCTCCATGCTGGGGTTCAAGTTCATGTTCTCCCAAAGCGGTCCCATTAACTACTATCTGGATGAAGCTGGGCTCATGCGTATCTTCTTCCTGACCAATGACGCTTCTGCCAAATGGTGGGCGAGGGGAATCGGCCTGTTCGTCAATGCCTGGATATCCACACCCTCCATCATGCTGATGACCACAGGTATCTTAAGCAACATCAATACCGATCTGTACGAAGCGGCATCGCTGGACGGTGCTTCTCCCTTCCAGCAGTTCAAGAAGATTACGCTGCCCTTTGTGATCTTTTCGACCACGCCGGTGCTGATCAGCCAGTTCGTGGGCAACTTCAATAACTTCGGAATTTTCTTCTTCCTCCGCGATGGTGTCATTTCCAACTATGCAGATTACTTCCTTGCAAGTGATACGGATCTTTTGATCAACTGGCTGTACAAGCTGTCGGTGGATAACAACTACTATTCCATCGGCGCGGCGATCAGCCTGATCATCTTCCTGATTACCGCAGCCCTGTCTCTGTCTGTCTATGTCCGAAGCGCAGCCTATAAGCAGGAGGATAGATACCAATGAAAAAGAACAAAGTAACTCCCCGTAAAGCTGCAGACAATATTTTTACCTATGCAGCGCTTCTGGTGATGTCCGCGATTTTCCTGTTTCCCTGCCTGTGGCTGATTCTGGCATCATTGTCCAAAACCGGAAGCTTGTATGATTTCAAGGGATTTTTCCCGGCAGAGTTCAGCTTCCAGACCTTTGTCGATTTGTTCACGGACGATGTCAATGGACTGTATCCTTACAAGACATGGTTTTTCAATACCCTTTATGTTGCAATTTGCAGTTCCCTGCTGGGCACGGTACTGGTGTTGCTGACGGCCTACGTCATGTCCCGGTTCCGCTTCAAGGGAAGAGATACCATCAAGAAAACTACTTTGGTTCTGGGCATGTTCCCCGGCTTTATGGGTATGACGGCTGTGTATATCATCATGACCCAGCTTGGACTCATTGATAAACTGGAATCTCTGATTTTCTTCTATGCGGCAACAACTCCGGTCAACTACATGGTACAAAAAGGCTATTTCGATTCCATTCCCAACACCATATTTGAAGCTGCGCGGCTGGATGGAGCAACAAATCTGGAGGTCTTTACGAAAATAACGCTGCCGCTGAGTAAGCCCATGGTTGTCTACACCATGCTGACCCAGTTTGCATGGCCCTGGAGCGATGTTCTGCTGCCGAAGCTGCTGCTCAAAGACCGGGATATGTGGACTGTTGCAGTCGGTCTATTCAACCTTCCTGAGACCCATTTCGCCCGGTTTGCCGCAGGCTCCGTGTTTATCGCAATTCCCATCGTGATCCTGTATTTCTGCCTGGTCAAGAACATAGTAAATGGCTTAACAGCCGGCTCTGTTAAAGGATAAAGTATATTTATATTTTTTCCTGTCCTGCCCGTCCCACGCAGTAGCTGGGACGGGCATATTTATCGCGCAGCCGCAGATTTTTATGCATTTGTGAGGGTTTCATTAAAGAGATAACACTGAATGCCAGTCCATGAAGTGCAGCAGCCTCCAGAAATACAGACATGAAACGAAATTTAATAAATTCTTTATGGAAACAGGCAAACAAGTGCGCTATAATAAATTCAGAACATGCTTGCAAAACAATTCGATAAATTCGGGTCTGACAATGAGGTTAATGCCTATGAAAAAATTGATCACATTCGTTTTCGTATTTGTTTTTGTGTTATGCCTTGGTGGTTGCTCTAAAGCGAAAGAAGAAACTGTTTCATTTCATAACAAGACATTTCATAAATCTGATTTATCAGAAGAAACACTTGAATGGCTTGAATGGTACAATCAACTTAATGAAACGCAACAGCTGTCCATTAGCTATATTCCATCCGATTTATACAAACTTAGCGGTTATTGTGATGTAGAAGATGCTCCGGCCGAGACTGAGTAAATTTCAATTTATCCAACCATTTCCATGCTTTGTCCTAACAATAAGGAGCTTTTACCATGAAAAGAAACAAAAACACCCGAAGGATCTTTGTTCTATGTGTTGTTGCTGTCTTCATTATCTTTGCTGCAGTTGCGACACTGAAATGGGATGCTATTTTTCAGCGGGGCAATCCACTTCCCTACCTCGCAGCCATGGTCAAGCTGACCGGTGAGAATTCATTTGAAGCAGTCAATGGTATGGATGGAATCTTCATCACCAAGCGGGGTGATAAAGAAGGGCTCTTTCAGATGATTCAGGATACATATTATGTGGAATTTAAAGAACAGTTTGGCAGCGCCTATTTATTTACAGACGGTGAACAGAATTATACAATCGGGTCGGAAATATACTGGGGAAGTTATACCGTCTGGACACTGCCTTTTGATGGAGCTTTTTCCGGCTAGCGCAACTTATAAGGATTTCTTAAGTTATTCCCGCCTTTATTGACAGTTAAACGGCAAAAGTGCTATAATTCTTGTAAGTCAAACATAAGGAGGTTTTATTATGAAAGCCTGTCCCAACTGCCGCAACCAGATCCATGACGATGCCGTGTTCTGCCCCATTTGCGGTACTGCAATCGGTGTCGCACCGCAGTTTCAGCAGCAGCATGCACCCACTCCTGCCCCTGAACAGAAAGCGCAGTACCAGCAGTCCCCTTTCTCTGCACCTGCCGTTGCTTATGTTGATCCATATGACCACACGAAGGATTTTTTAGCCGGGGATATTTCTGAGAATAAGGTTACGGTTATGCTGATGTATCTGCTGGGACCTCTGGGGATTCTGCTTGCATTGCTGGCATCCAACAATTCAAAGTATGTGGATTTCCATGTAAAGCAGGCAATGAAGCTGACTGTTGCGGAGATTCTCGGCATTCTGGTGCTGACAGTTGTTTCCTTCCTGTTGTGGGAGGTCCGGCTGCGCATTTTCATGTTCTTTGTTGTTACCGTCGTGCCCATTGGTCTGGCAGTTTTGCATCTATTATGTTTTTTACAGGTATGCAAGGAAAAAGCGGTCGAGGTATATCTGGTGCGCAATCTGAAATTTCTGAAATAATCCGACAAAAGCAGCACAAATTGTGCTGCTTTTTTTATGGATATTCACTGGATTTTTACGACAAACAGTTGTATAATGGAGAAAAACAGGAAAGCAGGTGCTGCCTTTGGACGAAATGGAACGTAAATACAGGCAAATGACCGAACCACCGGTGCATAAACTGATCTGCAAGCTGGCTGTACCGTGTATCATCAGCATGCTGGTCACATCTTTCTACAACATGGCGGATACATACTTTGTCGGCATGCTCAAGAGCAACGCCGCTACGGGTGCCGTGGGTGTTGTGTTCTCCATGATGGCCATCATTCAGGCGGTAGGCTTTTTCTTCGGTCAGGGCAGCGGCAACTATATTTCCCGGGAATTGGGCAAGAAGAATTATCAGGAAGCGTCCAACATGGCAGCAACCGGATTCTTTTCCGCACTGGCAGCCGGCGCACTGATCTGCATTGTCGGCCAGATTTTTCTGGAAGAGCTTGCCTATCTGCTGGGTTCCACGCCCACCATTCTGCCCTATACGGAAGCTTATCTGCGGGTGATCCTGCTGGGTGCACCGTGGATGACGGCATCGCTGGTTCTGAACAACCAGCTCCGTTTTCAGGGCAGTGCAAGCTATGCCATGGTTGGCATCGTCAGCGGTGCAGTTTTGAATATTGCGCTGGATCCTTTGCTGATCTTTGTCTTTGACATGGGTGTTGCAGGAGCCGGATGGGCAACCATTATCAGCCAGTTTGTCAGCTTCTGTTTGCTGCTGCGGGGCTGCTCCAAGGGAAGCAATATCCACATCAATATCCGAAATGTAAAAGTGCAGTGGCATTATTACAGGATGATCATTCGCGGCGGTCTTCCCTCCCTTGCCCGCCAGTGTCTGGCATCCGTTGCCACCATCTGCCTGAACCATGCGGCGCAGCCCTATGGCGATGCTGCCATTGCGGCAATGGGTGTGGTTCAGAGAGTCACCATGTTCGGCTCTTCTACAATGATCGGTTTCGGTCAGGGCTTCCAGCCTGTTTGCGGATTCAATTACGGCGCAGGTCTCTACTCCCGCGTGAAAGCCGGATTCTGGTTCTGCGTCAAGGTCTCTTTTGTTTTCCTCGTCTGTGTCAGTACCTTGGGATTCATCTTTGCTCCGAATCTGATTTCCCTGTTCCGGGACGATCCGGCCGTTATTGAATTTGGTTCCAGAGCGCTGCGGTTCCAATGTATGACGCTCTGGGTGCAAAGCTGGGTAGTTATGAGCAATATGATGATGCAGTCCATGGGAAGAACCGTTCCCGCAACGTTCCTTGCAGTCGCAAGACAGGGACTTTTCTTCGTTCCCTTCGTTTTACTGCTCCCTCCCCTGCTGGGTGCATTGGGTGTACAGATGGCACAGTCCTGCGCCGATGTTTTGACGTTTACCTGCGCCATCCCAATTCAACTGCAGGTGCTGCGCAGTTTAAAAGAGGATCAACCGCGCCGTTGACATCGCCCGCAGCCTTTGATATAATTATTCTATAAAATATCCCCCGACATAACAACAAGGAGGTAACCTATATGGAAAAGACAATCATCACCATCAGTCGTGAATTTGGCAGCGGCGGACGCACCCTTGGCCGCATGGTCGCCGAGAAGCTGGGCATCCCCTTCTACGACAAGGAACTTGTTGACCAGATTGCACTGGAATCCGGCTTCGCCCCCAAGTATGTGGAAGAGCATGGCGAGCATTCCCCCAGCGGCAGCCTGTTCTCCTACGCATTTGCACCACAGGGCATCCCCGGCGTGATGAACGGCCTGTCCACAGCCGATTTCCTCTGGAATGTGCAGTGCAACGTGATCCTGCAGTTGGCTGATAAGGGTCCCTGCGTTATCGTTGGCCGGAATGCGGACTACATCCTGAAGGATCATCCCGAGGCTCTGCACGTCTATGTGTTTGCAGATGTTCCCTACCGCGCTGAGCGTATCGTGCGCCGCTACGGCGAATCCGAAAAGACTCCCGAACAGCGTCTGGCAGAAAAGGATAAGCGCCGCCGCGTGAATTACCATCACTACACCGGCCGCACCTGGGGTCAGGCACAGAACTACGACATCTGCCTGGACACCGGCGTTCTGGGTCTGGAGCAGTGCGCTGACATTGTGGTCGGCATCATCGAAAATTCCAGAAAGTAAGCTCAAAGCCCTGCACCAAACGGTGCAGGGCTTTTTACGTAATTTCGCTTTTGTTTTCGGATCGATGGGGATTGCCACACCAGTCTGCGGACTGGTTCGCAATGACATGTACTTTTTGGGCTATACCATTGTGGGCTCTTTATCTTCAATATGGATATTCACACCGTTGACTTCCACATTCTCATCGGCACAGATCATGATGTACTTGACGCCGCCGATGATGCGGGTCTCAATCAGGTCGGCCCGGTCGGGTGCAACCTTAATGGAAACGTCCGGAGTTTTGATTTCAAAACGTTTGTTGTCGATGATGTTTCTGGGATGCAAATCTGCTTCGAAGCCAAAGGCTTCATCGTAATCGACGCTAAACTTGGCAACGTGGTTTTCGGACACGCCGCATTCTTTGAGCACCTGCTTGACATCGTCTTTCGCGATCATGAGGGGTTCGGCGACCTTGGCTTCCTTGTGCATCTCGATGCGCTGGCAGAGCTGATTGTGCACCTCCTGGACCACTTCCATGCTGCATTCGTCCCCAAGTGAGGTTGTCAGCAGTGCTTCAAAGGACTTTTTCTGCTCGAAGGCGGGCTTGGGAATAGACGTGTTGAACAGGGCTGCGGCCAGCTCCTCATTGCTCTCTTTGGTGTTCTTGGTATAGTAGAGGGCGTTGTAGATATTGGTGGCGCGGTTATCAAAAGCCGGGAACAGGAAGCCCAGAATGGGCGCGGAGACCATGTGATTGATCGCACCATCGTGGAACAGCTTTTCTTCCGCCACGTAGTGGAGGTTCGGCTTTGTCTGCTTTACAGGGCAGATGGCGCAGACGATGTAGGTATAGCTTTCGTCGGAATTGTCCTTCTGGACAGAATCATCCTTGCTCTTAAAGGGCACGTCATAGGTGTCACAGCCAACAAGAATCAGATAATTATCATCCATGGACACATTCTCGATGATCTTCCCATACAGCTTCTGGAGCTGCTCCTCGTCCTTCAGGCGGCTTTCCCGCAGCGACATCAGCAGGTTGTGCTCCTCGCTGTTACCGACCTGGGAGGTCTTGAAAGAAATGTCGATCAGATTCTTGCCAATGGTGCCGGAAAGGGTGCGCTTGAGGTAGGCAAAATACTTTTCGGATTCATTTTCCGGCATGATGCCAAGACTTTGGCGGAATTGGGTGATAATCTCTTTCTGGGCATTGACGTAGCAGCCACAGATGGCGGTCATATTGCTGCGATCCCGGCGCAGGTGGCGCCGCAGTTCGCCGATTTCCTTATCATTCATGGGTCTTTCCTCGTTTCAGTAAAAATTGCTTCCGTATTATAGCATAAAGGAAAAGAAAAATCCAGTCAGAAATATGCGACGCACCAAAGGCTCCCCTGTGTAAGGGGAGCTGTCAGCGAAGCTGACTGAGGGGGTGTGGCAATCCCTCCGCCCCTATGGGGCACCTCCCTTTACACAAGGGAGGCTTGGGCGCTGCCGCGCCGGTGCTCATTTAGAACAAACCGGGAGGGTTACCCCTCCCGGTTGCAATTATTCTGCGAATTGTTTTAATGGTTTTGTGTCCAACTGAACTGGGATATATTTATTCAGTATCTCCTTTGCCTCATCCTCTGTGATCTGCGTGTCGTAGTCTGCATAATGCGCAGTGTCTGAAGTACACCACCAAACACCCGCTTCATGCTTTAAACGTATGATGCTTTGCTCTTTGGAATTGGAAAACACTGCCTCTCCATCGTTCGCAAATCGGAATATATGGTAATAGGTATTTCCGCCAATCTCCATTTCATCGATCAGCACATTATCCTCGCAAAGTTTCATGTGGTAAGACTTTCCCTCATCGGTCTTTCCATCGTGCATACAGACTACATTACTGATAAAGCCATCATAGATGATCAGTAGTTCTTTTTCACCGTTTCCATCGAGGTCATAGAATGTGTAATCCCTATCGGAAGGGTTGCTCCTCAACAGGTCATTCACATATTCGTGGTATGTAGGTCTGCGCAAAAAATTCTGATCTGTACTATTTTCGGCTACAATATTCAGTGATAACTGTTCCCGTTCATTTGCCTTATCAGTGTCTATGGGTTTTCCTTGCACGGTAAAATCAAATACATCCGCAACCTGCTCCAACGATACACCATCAACAAGGTCGACACTAATGGTAATAAAGTACTCGTTGTGGTTAGCTAAGATCAAGCCGGATTTATTTGAATACAATAGCAAAACAGATTCATTTTCATCTGTTGTATAATGCTTTTCCGTTACATTAACTCGCGGCACATAGGCAAAAACATCATAAAACACATCTTTCTTGATACAGTGGTACGTCAGATTTAAAGGGTTTTCCTGATCTTTTAATGTCAGCGTTCCATAGACAGTAAAAGAACCTCCCTCAAAAAAACGTCCGCTGGGAATATTGAGTTTTGCGGTGCTATCCGCTTTAAGCAAATCTTCAATTCCAACGATGGGAAGAAATTGATAACAGTCTACATGTTCATGCCATGGCTTTCCAATGACTTTCAGACTATACTTGTCACAAATCTCGTCAATTTTATCGGCCATAGTCTGATCCAGTACACTATATGCCCAATAGTTCTCATTACTTTCCCAGTATTCCCCTGCTTCAGGCTTGTAGGTCTGTGTGAATTGCAGCCATTCCTGATTTGCAAGGTAAGCAGGTGTACTCTGGATTCCCTGCAAAGAGATTACATCCTGTGTAAGTTCTGTTTCCACGAGGATGTTTCCATCAGCGTCCAGAATCTCACCGCGTCCGGTGGTGCGTTCTCCAATTATGAGATCCTGCAGGTTCATGACGGCAATGGCGCTTCCCATCAAAAGTACCGATATTCCGATAATCGCAGCAATTATCAGGGGGCGCAGTTTTCTTCGTGTGTAGGTCTGGTTTGCAGGCTTACGGCAAGCACCTGCCTCCTGCACATAAGAATCCCGAACATCTCCCATGGCTTCCAGCAGTTCAACAGGTTTCATAAGTATTCCTCCTTTTCAAGCTGCACACGAAGCTTTTTACGCATTCTGTGCAGCATGGATGTAACCTTGCTCTGGGAAAAGCCGAAATAAGATGCAATATCCGCCACAGAATCCAGATACCAGTAACGGCAAAGGAAAACGTTGCGCTCCGTCTGCGTCAGTGTGTCCAGAAAGCGGTTGATGGCGGCAGCCAGCTCCTTGTGGATATAGGCATTTTCCACATTCAGATTACCGGCAATGCAGTTTTCCAGTTCTTCCAGTACAAGGTCCGTTTCTCCGCCGCCCCGTTTGTCCGCTGTGCGCTTTCTCCAGCGGTCAACAGCAATGCGGCGTGTCAGTTTTCCGAGGAATGTGGACAGGAGCACAGGCCGCTTGGGCGGTATGGTGCTCCACGCAGCCAGATAGGCATCACTGACGCTTTCCTCGGCATCTTCCCGGTTTGTAAGGATATTATAAGCAATATGGTAGCAATAGGCACCATACTTTGTGGCTGTTTCTGATATGGCACGTTCGGAACGGCTCCAATACAGCTCCACAATCGCCTGATCGTCCATACAAACACCTCCTTTTGTTTCTTAGGATCCTATACTACTCTACTCGTAAAATATCGGAAAACATTGCACTTTTCAAGTAAATTTTTGCATATTTTTTGCGGGAGGGGTAACCCTCCCGCAAAATGCGCTGTATATCTTTTTTACGGTGCCATGAATTTGGTTCCGTCTGCCAGGAGGACATAGTCCACCTCTTCCAGAACGATGGGAGAAGCAACATTGAAATACTGTCTTCCGCCACCGGCCATATTGGAAATCAGCTCAATACTGCTGCCGTCAGTCAGAACGACATAGACCTTCCGGTCACCGGTGGTAAAATCAGGTGCATAGTCCGCATCCGTCTGAATCGTTGCACTCAGAGGAGAGAGGATCAGGGATGTCACCCTGACTTCCTCGTATAGATCGGTTCCATCCTCCGTAAAACCATAGCTGGTCTGAACGGTTACAGGATTCGTGATCAACTCGAGCACTTTGGTCTCGACTGTGCTCAGATCGATGGTAAATTCCCAGGGGCCTTCTGCCATCAGGATCTTTTGATGGACACGCGCCGCTTCTTCATCGGTAAACATGATATTGTCCTGCCCTGCATACTTGGTTTCCAGCAGGTACTGCTCATACTCCGCATCATGGAACATTCTTTCCAGTGCATTGAACCGGATCGTCAGGATCGATCCGCTCCACTCTGCCGGGGTGATTTCAAATACAAGATCAACCGTATTTTCCAAGCCGTCCTTATCATCACAGATGTCCATCATCCATGACATGCAGGGCTTTTTGTTCTCGTCATAGAAATCAATGGCTGATCCCCAGAGTTTCTTCAATTCCTCGAAGGTTACATCCTCGGGTGCCGTAAGGCCGATGGTGGCATAGACGGTATAGCCATCGGACAGGACGGATTTCAGGTGTAAATCATAGCCGTTGTTGGTTTGTGTTTCATCAATGATCTGCTCGTTTTTATCCAGAAATTCAATCTGGCCGGGGGTCAGGCCGTTTTCGGATTTGCGGATAAAATACTGCTTGAACCAGCCGGAGATTTCCTCGGCTGCAAAGACCGTAACGGTCATTGCGGCGACCAGCGCGATCAGGGCGACCAATACCATGGGTCTCATTTTCTTATGTTTCATCATATCATCCTTTCCCGCAGGGGGGATTTCGGATGATTGGAGCAGGATGTTTTGCAGCATCCGTTCCCGCGCTTCGTCATCGGGACGGATGGGGTCATAAGCATTTTTAATTTTCTGTCTGTTCATCAAAAATCACCACCTAACTTATGCTTCAAGGTTTTGCGGGCTCGTGACAGGCGGCTTCTGACCGTTGCATGGGGACAGCGCAGGTGCGCGGCAATTTCTGCTGTGGTGTAGCCTTCATAGTAGTGCATATACACGACACATTTTTGATCCGGCGGCAGTTCCATGATTGTGAAAAGCACCTCATCGATCTCAAAGGGCGGGGTCTGCAGACCCAACGTTGGGTCGTCAATGTCCTCCGTTCTGCGCCACCACTTTTTCAGTGTATCCTTGCAAAGGTTGGAAGCTGTGACGATGAGCCACGCTTTCTCATGTTCTTCCGACACGAAGCCAACGCCGCTGCCCAGCAGCCGCAGGAAGGTCTCCTGCACCATGTCTTCAGTGTCTGCTGTGTTTTTCATAAAGGAAAAACAGATCCGGTAGACAGTGTCCACCTGACGGTTATATATTTCCGTAATGTCTTTGCCCGTACGCTGCAAAGCCGGCATCACCGTCACCTCCTTTCACAATAGATACGATTGAACATGGGAAAATGTTGCAGCAAAAATAAAAAAGAATGTCATTCCGAGCCAGTGCGCACACTGGTTCGCAATGACAGTTCTATCTTACATTAGTCCCAGAGGCAGTTCCAGTTCTGGATAAAGTACTCCACGCCGGAGTAGATGGTGGTAATGACAATGACCCACATGACGACGCTAGCGATGATGCCGATCTGGGGAAATGCCATCCAGAAGCACAGGCCGATCATGGTGGAAGCGGTCTTGAACTTGCCGCTCTTACCTGCGGCGATGACCTTGCCTTTAGGGCCGGCAACCATACGCAGGCCTGAAACCGCAAATTCACGGGTCAGCACCAGCATCAGCGCCCATGCGGGGAAAGTCCCCCACTGGCAGAACATGCTCATGGCTGCCAGTGTCAGCAGCTTATCCGCCAGAGGATCGAGGAATTTTCCAAAATCGCTGACCTGATTGTAATGGCGGGCGATATAGCCGTCCACAAAGTCAGTAAGACTGGCAAAAATGAAAACTGCCAGTGCGCCGAACATCCAGGGGCCGGCTGCACCGCCGCTCATGTACATCATCCACATGTACACTGGGATCAGTGCCACGCGTGCGAGGGTAATTTTACTTGCTGTTGTCATGTCTTATTCCTCCACCACATAGCCTGACAGATCGCCCTCGATACAGCCATCAATGCAGACCTGAACAAAGCTGCCCTCGATCAAGGATTCATCACAGGCCAACCATACCCGGCCGTCGATCTCGGGAGAGTCGCCGTATGTACGTCCAAAATACTGCTCGATTTCCTCGTCGTAGGCTTCCACAAGGACTTCCATGGTCTTGCCGACCATGGAGGTATTGTATTCGTCCATGATCTCGGATTGGATCATTTCCAGCAGCTCAGCGCGGCGCAGGGCGACCTCATGGTCGGGATAGTCCATCTTGGCAGCTTCCGTGCCCTCCTCGGGAGAAAATGCGAAAGCACCAACACGGGGCAATTTCTGCTCGCGCAGGAATGCGCACAGCTCCTCAAATTCTTCCTCACCCTCACCGGGCAGGCCGGTGATGATGCTGGTGCGGATCACAAGACCGGGAATCCGGCTGCGGAGGGTATCGAACAGACCGCGCAGAAACTCACCATTACCGCGGCGGTTCATAAGATCCAGAATTTTACTGTTGCAGTGCTGGATAGGGATGTCCAGATACTTGACAATCTTGGGCTCAGTGGCCATAACTTCGATGAATTCGTCATCAATCTCGTCAGGGTATACATAGTGGACGCGGATCCAATGGAATCCGTCGATCCTGCACAGTTCCCGCAGCAGCTCAGGCAGCAGACGTCGGCCATCACCAAGGTCGGTGCCGTAACGGCTGGTATCCTGTGCCACCACCAGCAGTTCTTTTACACCGCTTGCTGCCAGAAGTCTTGCTTCGTAAAGCACATCGTCCATGGGGCGGGAGCGGTACTTACCGCGAAGAGACGGAATGATGCAGTAGGAGCAACGGTTGTCGCAGCCCTCTGCAATCTTGATATATGCATAATGTTCAGGCGTTGTCAGGATACGGCCTGTTTCCTGCTCCGGCGCATCGATAGAACCGAATTCAGAAACAGCGTTACCTTCCAGCAGGGCTTCGATGGCAGGCACAATTTCTGTGTAGCTGCCAGTACCCAGAACGCCGTCCACCTCGGGCATTTCTTTCATAATTTCATCCTGATACCGCTGGGAAAGGCAGCCTGTTACCAAAATCTTGCCCACATAGCCGTCGGCTTTCAGGCCGGCTGTGGACAGAATGTGGTCGATGGCTTCCGCTTGAGCAGATTCAATAAATCCGCAGGTGTTGATGACCACCACGTCGCAGCCGACCACATCAGGGCAGACCGTATGTCCGGCTTCCTGCACGCGGTACATCATCCGCTCGCAGTCCACCTGATTTTTGGCACAGCCCAGTGAGATAAATCCAATATTTGCCATTAAAATTCCTCCGGGAAATCTTCCTGATCCAGACTTAACCGGCTCAGTGCTTTGCGGATTACTGCATAGCTATGGCCTCGGCGCATCAAGGCATCGATGGCACGTTTCAGTTCCCGCTCATCATATTCGCTGCCCAAACGGCTGCGAAGAAAATCAATGATCTTCTCCAGTTGATCGGGATAGTCTGATAGTGCAGCATCCCAATACTGCTTGGGGACTTTCTTTTCATAAAGCGCCTGTTTGGCACGCTGCAGGCCATAGCCACGGCTGATACAGCGCTGCACCACCTGCTCGGCAACCCGGCTGTCATCCAGCAGGTTCAGGTCACTCATCCACTGCACCGCTTCCCTCGCCTGCTCCGCCGTTTCACCTTTATGTACAAGGCGCTGTTCCAGATCACGCTTTGTCACGCTGGATGCGGATACGATCCGCACCGCGCGCATTTTTGCAGACATCTGGCCAGCCGCTTCCTGCAAGGTTTCCATTTCTTCTTCGGACAATTCCTTGCCGGTATACAAGCCAAAATCTTCCACTGTCTGCCGGTAGAGCCGCAAGACACTGCCATCGGAAAAATGGACGGCATAGCGGCCTGCCCGGTCAGGTGTGGTTTTCAGAGTTTCAATCCTCATCACTGAAATCGTCAGCGCTTATTGCAACGCCCTTCTCAGCGGCCTTAGCAGGGGTCCTCGCAGCGGAACCAGTCTGCTTCATCAGATTTTCACGCACCTGTGCCTCCACTGCTTCCGCGATCTCAGGATTGCGCATCAGGTATTCCTTGACAGAGTTGGCGCCCTGACCGATGCGCTCATCGCCCATGGAGAACCAGGAGCCGGATTTCTGGATAATATCCATCTGGACAGCCATGTCAACCAATTCACCCCACTTGGAGATACCCTGGCCATACATAATGTCGAAGTAGGCTTCCTTGAAAGGAGGTGCAACCTTATTCTTGACAACCTTAACACGGGTCTTGTTGCCAATGATGTTGCCGCCTTCCTTGATGGCTTCCACCTTACGAACATCCAGACGGACGGAAGCATAGAACTTCAGTGCGTTGCCGCCGGTGGTGGTTTCGGGGTTGCCGTACATGACACCGATCTTCATACGCAGTTGGTTGATAAAAATGACCACACAGTTGGTCTTGGCAATGGTACCAGCCAGTTTGCGCAGTGCCTGGGACATCAGACGAGCCTGCAGGCCGACAAAGGTATCACCCATTTCACCTTCGATTTCCTGTTTAGGAACCAGCGCAGCAACGGAGTCGACAACAACGGCATCCACAGCACCGGAGCGAACCAGTGCATCGGTGATTTCCAGCGCCTGCTCACCGGTATCGGGCTGGGAAACCAGCAGATTGTCAATATCCACGCCCAGTGCAGCTGCATAAACGGGATCCAGTGCATGCTCAGCATCCACAAAGGCGACTTCGCCGCCCTGCTTCTGTGCCTGTGCCAGAATATGCAGCGCCAGCGTAGTCTTACCGGAGGATTCCGGGCCATAGATCTCGATGATTCTGCCCTTTGGCACGCCGCCGATACCGAGAGCTGCATCCAGTGCCAGAGAGCCGGTGGGGATTGCCTCGACGTTCATTTCGGGCTTATCGCCCAGACGCATAACGGTGCCCTTGCCGAAATTCTTGTCGATCTGGCTCAGCGCAGTCTGCAGTGCCTTCTTCTTATCAGATGCGGGAGTAGGAGCTTCATAAGCGGTTTTCTTTGTTGCCATAATCATTCTTCCTTCCTGCCGTACTGCGCCAGCACGGCACGTTCTGTATCGTTATAATCTCTGGAACGCTCCAGAATGGTATACCCGTTTTCTTCTAAAATGCGGCAGATATCGTCACATTGTTCTTCCCCGAACTCCAGACACAGGAATCCACCGGGTTTTAGTGCCGCAGAGAAGTTGACCGCAATGGAGCGGTAAAAATCCAGTCCGTCCGCACCGCCGCAGAGCGCCAGATGAGGCTCATACAGCTTGACGCTGTCCTGCAGCTGCGGCATCTCGGCATCGGTTATGTAGGGCGGATTGGAAATAATCATATCAAATTTGCCCAGAAATGCAGGCGCTGGACGCATGGCATCCACCTGCATGCAGGAGACACGGCCGGTCAGCTTATGGCGGGCAATATTCTTCTTTGCAACCGCCAGGGCATCCTTGGAGATATCCGCCAGTGTGACACGGGCATCCTTGATGCGGCTGGCAACGGCAAGACCGATGCAGCCGGAGCCGGTGCAAAGATCCAGAATGCGGGGATCGGGAGGCAGAAAAATTGCCTGTTTGAGGGCAAGAGACGCAACGGCCACCGTATCGTCTCTGGGGATCAGTACATTTTCATTGACAAACAGGGGCAGGCCATAAAATTCCCATTCCCCCAGCACATAGGCAAGCGGCTCACCTTTCAAAAGACGTTCCACCGCACGCTCTACCTTATCACAGACCGCTTCACCGGCATAGAGTTCCCGGTTTCCAAGAATATACTCCTGGGAGTGGCCGGAGTAGAGCGCGATCAGATTGCGCGCCATCAGGCCTGCGGATTGTGGATCCTCCTGCGTCAGCAGGGCACGCCGGGTCTCCAGATATAGGTCAGCATATTTCTTTACCACCGGTCGGAGCCCTCCTCTTCCGGTAAAACTGCCTGCACGGCTGCAATGCCTACCTCGATCATAGAATCATCCGGTTCATTGGTGGTAAAATTCTGCATCCACATACCCGGTGCCGTCAGAATACGGGTAAAGCCATTGTTGTGCTTACCTGCCCAGCGGTTGATCTCATAGGTAATGCCAACCACAATAGGGAGCAGCAACAGCTTAAAGACAATCATTAACAGGCGGTATAGGAAGCTACCGTGCATGGCAGCAAGAGACGGCACAATGCGCAGAAGCGCACTGGATGCAACGGAAAACACCAGAATGGAGATCACCATAACGACCAGCAGGAAGCTGGTGCCGCAGCGGGGATGCAGGCGGGTCTGCCGGCGTACATTTTCCACCGTCAGGGGCAGGCCGGCTTCATAACAGCGGATAGTCTTATGCTCTGCGCCATGGTAGGCAAATACGCGCTTCATTTCTTCCATGCGGGAGACAAGCAGCATATAGGCCATAAAAATGATGATACGCACAAGGCCTTCCACAAGGTTCAAACCCAGCGTGCTTGTAACAATGCCATCAAAGAAGCCGCCGACCACCATCGGGAGCAGGAAGAACAGGCCAATGGACATAGCCATGCCCAGAAATACTGCAAATCCGGTAATAAACTGCTGGAATTTCTCATTACCCAGCTTATTTTCAAGCCAGAGGTCAAATTTGGAGGGTTTCTCCGCTTCGGAATACTCCTCCGGTGCCAGATCCGCAGAGCGCATCAGCGCCTTCACACCAACCACCTGGGCATCAAAAAAATTGACGCTGCCACGGATAAACGGCCAAGTGGCAATGCTGCCCTTTTTTCGGATCTTTCGGGGATTGACCTCCAGCGACAGGCCATCCTTACCGCGCACAACGATGGCATCCTTTTCAGGACCGCGCATCATAATGCCTTCAATCAGAGCCTGTCCGCCAATGGAGGTTTTGAATTTTTCATTACAACAGGAAGTGTTTTTCTTCGCCATCGTGAGTCCTTTCCTACTGGGCAGCAGGTAAGCAGACCGTCACCAGGGTGCCGCCGCCCTCTGCATTTTCCAGCGTCAAGGTGCCGTTATGCATCTGCACGATCTCGTCACAGACGGCAAGGCCGATGCCTGTACCGCGGACGCTGGAGCTGCCCTTATAAAACTTTTTCTTAACCAGAGGAATCTCATCCTCCGGAATGCCGGGGCCAAAGTCCCGGATGCGGATACAAACAGCTTCATTCTCATAGGAAATCTCGGCCTCGATCCGCTTACCTGCGCCGCCATGCTTGGCAGCATTGTCCAAAATATTCAAAAACACCTGACGCAGCCGCTTGGGATCACAGGATATCTCCGGAATATCCACATCATTCTCAAGATATTCCAGCGTAATACCCTCCTGTGCCAGACGGGAACCATACATGAATACAGTATCCTCAAATTCGGCACGGATATCTGCCTGCTCCACAGTCAGGGTCATGCGGCCATCCTGCATTCTGGTAAAATCCAGCAGGTCAACGACCATTTCGGTCAGGCGGTTTGCTTCGCGGGAGATAATCTTCATACCCTGGCGGGTATCGGCATCCATGCTTTCATCTGCCAGAAGCGTTTCTGACCAGCCGTTGATCACTGTCAGCGGTGTACGCAGCTCATGGGAAAGCTGGGAAATAAATTCTGCCTGCATTTTTTCATTCTGGCTGATCTTCACAGACAGCTCATTGATGGTATGTGCCAGTTCACCGATCTCATCCGCATAACGGGTCTGGATCTGAACACCGTAGCTGCCATTGGCAATACGCCGCGCCTTTTCGGTGATTTCGGCAACCGGAACCATGATCGTACGGATAAAGTAATAATTACTGATCGTTACAGCAGCAACCACCACAAGCAGAACCGCCAGGCAGGTCAGCCCCACAGAGATGATCTGCTTATCCACCGATTTTGTATGTGTTACATAGCGCAGTGCACCGACTACTTCATCATCGAAAATCAAGGGACTGGAAACGGCCATAATGCGGCTTCCGGTAATAGGATCTTCACCCAGATACACTTCAATGCTGCGGCTGTTCATTGCTTCCGGAATTTCTGGCGTTTTCGGCGGCAGATTGACCCAGTTCTCAGCAGAAGAGGCCGCAATATAGCCCTGAATGTCGATAATCTGAAGTTGAATATCACTGTCTGCCTCAAAACTCTGGGTATAAGCCATGCAGGAGTCATAATACTCACTATCACTCAGACTGAGATAGTCAGAGAACAGGCTTGTGGTCGTGCCGGCGCGGAAACGCAGATCAGATTCCAGATTGGAATAATAATGCAGCGCAAAAACTGCGGTAACAGCAAGCGCACAAACCAGTCCCAGCGCGCAGATCACGCTGAGGATGTTCGTAAGCCAGCGCTTACGCAGGCCGACGACTTTTTTCATGCGTACTTCCCTCTCTTATGCGCCCCACTTATAGCCGTAGCCCCAGACAGTGGTAATGTAGGTGGGATTTGCCGTATCATCTTCAATCTTGATACGCAGGCGGCGGATATTCACGTCCACGATTTTAAGTTCGCCTTCATAGTCCCTGCCCCAGACAGCGGCAAGGATATCCTCGCGGCTGAGTGCACGGCCGGGATTCTGCATAAACAGCTTCATGATGGCATATTCCACCTGCGTCAGGCGCACGCGGTTGCCGGACTTCTCCAGCGTATGGTTGCGGATATTCATGATGAAAGGTCCCTGTGTCAGCAGTTCGGAGCTGGCCGTGCTATCACCGCCGATGCGGCGGTACAGTGCATCGATGCGGGCAGTCAGTTCCGCAGGAGAGAAGGGCTTTGTGACATAATCGTCAGCACCGGTCATCAGACCGGTAACCTTGTCCATCTCCTGTGTTCTTGCCGTGAGCATGATAATACCCATCTGCTTATTGTTGGCACGGATACGGCGGCAGACTTCGAAACCGTCGATCTCCGGCACCATGATATCCAGAATAGCAACACCGATATCAGGATTTTCTGCAATGCGCTCCAGAGCCTCTGTACCGGTAGCCGCTTCAATGGCATCATAGCCTGCACGTTTCAGATTGATGACCACGAAGGAACGGATATTCACTTCATCTTCCATAATCAGTACTTTTTTCATACCAATACCTCTTTTTAAGCTTTGCTGATTGTTATTTTCTTCTGCAAAAGCATCTTCCAAATGATTATTATAGCAGCTTTTTCTTCAAATAAAAAGCTATTTCAGCACAATATTTGCAGTACCAAGGACATTTTTCAGTTCCTGGATCATGCTGCCGGACAGCATACACTTTGTACCACGGCGCACCTTTGTGTCTGCAAAATAGAGCACGACTGCATCTTTTCCGGGGAACATATTCAGGATGGCTCTGATCTTGCGCATGCAGGGATCAGACTCACTGCTGATTTTCAGATACAGCGTACCGCTGTGTACCGGCACAGGCTGCTGTACAGGTTCTTCTGCTACGGGATTGTTCGCAAAATCGGCAATCGGGCGGGCACGGTTTATGACGATCTGAGGTTCCTTTTCGTCACGAATCGACAGCCTGCCGGTGACGACAACAGGACTGTTCTCCCGTAAATATCCACCATACTGGTTCAGCACATTGGAAAATGCCAGCATTTCGATGGCAGCTGTGTTATCTTCCACTGTTACATAAGCCATCATGGAATTATTTCGTGTGGTTTTCATTTTCAGGCTCTGTACAATACCCGCCACAGACACGATCTGGTCGTCCTGATAGGAGCTGTCCTCTTCCATCAGTTCTCCGATGGGCACCACACGGGTGTTCTTCAGAAACGGGCGGTAGTCATCCATGGGATGGCCGGAAAGATAGATACCGGTGGTTTCCTTTTCCATTGCCATCAGTTCCGCCCTTGTTAACTCCTGAAGCTTCGGGATCGGAATTACCGCTGCAGCATCATCGTCGTCCAGCATGGCAAAGAGTCCCATCTGACCTTCCAGATTCTTTTTTCTGGAGGATGCCACGGAGTCCATCATGCCTTCAAAGCAAGCCAGCAGTTCGCTGCGGTGGTGGCCAAAGCAATCCATGGCACCGCACTTGATGAAGTTTTCAACAGCACGCTTGTTCAGTTCGCCCTCACCCATCCGCTGGAGGAAATCTTCCAGTGATTTAAACTTTCCGCCCTCAGCCCGCTTTGCTGCCATGGAGCGGATCAAACCGCGGCCTACATTCTTGACTGCACCAAGGCCAAAGCGGATGGCATTACCCTCAACAGTAAAGTGATCCTCAGAATTATTGATGTCCGGGGCAAGGACAGGGATGTTCAACTCCTTGCACTCGGCAATGTAGCCGGAAATTTTGGTGGCAGAATCCAGCACGGAGGTCATCAATGCCGCCATATACTGCCGGGGGTAGTGGCATTTGAGGTAGGCAGTCTGATACGCAACCACCGCATAACAAACTGCATGGGCCTTATTAAACGCATAGTTTGCAAAGGCAACAATTTCATCATACAGCGACTGGGCAACGGATTCGCTGATGCCGTTTGCAACACACCCGGGGATATTTTTATGAACATCACCGTAAACGAAAACCTTCCGCTCCGCCTCGATGATCTTCATTTTTTTCTTGGAAATGGCCCGGCGGATATTGTCCGCCTGTCCCATGGTATAGCCGCCTAACCGACGGAATATCTCAATGACCTGCTCCTGGTAGACGATACAACCGTAGGTAACCTTCAGAATCGGTTCCAGCTCGGGACATTTGTAGGTGACTTTTTTATGGTTCAGTTTGTTCTCAATGAAGGTAGGGATGGAATCCATAGGGCCGGGGCGGTAAAGCGCCACGATTGCCGTGATGTCCTCGATGCTGTCAGCCTTCATGCCAACGCAGACACCGGTCATGCCCTGGGATTCCAGCTGGAACACGCCCTGGGTCTTACCCTCAGCAAGCATTTTAAAGGTTTCGGGATCATCGTCCCGCACCTTGTCCATGGAGAAATTCGGGTCGAATTTCTGAATCTGTAGTTCTGCATCCCGGATGACGGTGAGGTTGCGCAGACCCAGAAAGTCCATTTTCAGAAGGCCCAGTTCCTCGATGGTGGTCATGGTGTACTGGGTAACGATAGTATCATCGTTACGCGACAGCGGCACATACGCGCAGACCGGATCCGCAGTAATGACCACGCCAGCGGCATGGGTGGAGGTGTTTCGGGGCATGCCCTCCAGCGCTCTTGCCATGTCAATGAGCTTTTTGACACGCTCATCGCCGTCATACATCTCTTTCAGCTTGGGGCTGACCTTCAATGCTTCATCCAGAGTGATATGAGGTGTGGTTGGCACCAGTTTCGCAACCACATCGGTTTCCGCATAGGTAAAATTCAGTGCCCGTCCCACGTCACGGATGGCGCCACGGGCTGCCATGGTACCAAAGGTAGCGATCTGGGCAACGTGATCCTTTCCGTACTTTTCCGTGACATAGTCGATCACCTCGCCCCGGCGCTCCTGGCAAAAGTCCGTATCGAAGTCGGGCATGGACACACGTTCGGGGTTCAGAAAGCGCTCAAAAATCAGCGCATATTTCATGGGATCCACTTCCGTGATGTGCATACAGTAGGCAGCAATGGAAGCCGCACCGGAACCACGGCCAGGACCCACCGGGATACCCTGCTCCTTGGCATAACGGATAAAGTCCCATACGATCAGATAGTAGTTGACATAGCCCATGCGGCTGATGACACCGATCTCATATTCCAGCCGTTCCAGATATTCCGGAGGCGGATTGTCATAACGTTCCTCAAAGCCCTCGTAGCAGACCTTACGGAAGTATTTTTCATTGGTATAGCCCTCGGGAACTGGGAAAGAGGGCAAATGATACTCATTAAAGACAAATTCCAGATTGCACATTTCTGCAATCTTGACGGTGTTTTCAAAAGCCTCGTCGCAATTGGGGAAAAGCTGGCGCAGCTCTTCCTCGCTTTTGAGATAAAATTCCTCTGTCTGGAATTTCATGCGGTTTGGTTCATCCACAGTCTTGCCGGTCTGGATGCACAGCAGAACATCCTGCATTTCGGCATCTTCACGGCGCAGATAATGGGCATCGTTACTGACAATCAAAGGCAGTCCCGTTTCCCGCGCCAAGCGCATAACACCCTGGTTGACAGCGCGCTGCTCCTCAATGCCGTGATCCTGCAATTCCAAATAAAAGCGATCCTGCCCAAAAAGGGCTGCCATCTGCAGCGCATGCTTTTTAGCAGCTTCGTAATCTTCCTCCATCAGGTACTGGGGAATCGCACCGGCCAGACAGGCGGAGGTTGCGATCAGGCCTTCATGGTATTTTTCCAGAAGTTCCATATCCACACGGGGCTTGCCATAGAAGCCGCGGGTAAAGGCTTCTGAAACCAGCATACAGAGGTTTTCGTAACCCTTGCGGTTCTCGCACAGCAGCACCAGATGGTAAGGATCGTTGTCGATGCCGTGAACCCTGTCCTCCATCCTGCGGCGGGCAAGATAGACCTCACATCCGATGATGGGTTTGATCCCGGCAGCCTTGGCTGCCTTATAGAAATCAATGCAACCATACATGACACCGTGATCCGTGATCGCGATAGCAGTTTGCCCCAGCTCCTTGACACGATCCATCATGCCGCTGATGCGGCAGGCACCGTCAAGGAGGGAGTATTCTGTATGGACATGCAGATGTACAAAACTCATTGATTTGCCTCCTTGGCCATTTGCACCAGCTTTTTCAGGCGGTGGTTCATGGCGGGCTTCGTAATGGGCGGATCCATCATGCCTGCCAGTTCCGATAGAGCGGATTCTGGGTTTTCCTCCCGGGCAATTGCCGCCTGCTGCAGCTTGGGAGGCAGCTTGTCGAGCAGACCCTTTTCCTTCAAAATCCGGATGGCAGCCAGCTGTTCCTGCGCAGCCTCTACCACTTTAGAGGTATTGGCATCGTCGCAATTACAGCGGCGGTTGACTTTATTGTTCAACTCCTTTTCCAGCTTAGCTTCCATGATGCCCATGGCAGACACAGGCGCACCGAGAAAGGTCAGGAAATCTGTAATCAGGTCACTCTGCTTCAGATAGAGCACCTGTCCTCCGCCGCGCTGGGCGGTTTTGGGATAAATACCCATACTTTCGTGCATCAGCATATAGGTTTCGGCAGAAACACTCTTGTGGGTTGTGGTAATCTCAATATGGTAGCCCTTTTCAGGGTCTGTCACACTACCGCCTGCTAAAAACGCGCCCCGCAGAAATGCAGCCTTGCAGCAGTCATCTTCAAGTAAAGGCAGATTGACATGGAGCGCCAGCGTATCGGCAAGGTCAAAGCCGAAGGCATCCATGATCGCTTCGATCTTCTCTTCGTCAACAATCTGGAAAATCAGCTTGCCGGGGGATGCCATGCTTGGGAATACGTCGAAGTTCAGATTGAAGGTTCGCTTGAAAAGTTTGGGCAGCAGCAGAGCAAAATCCCGACTTTCCGTAATGATCTTGATGCCGGAAGAAGTAAAGCTGTTGCAATACAGCAGAATACCAAAACATTGCGCCAGCGCGCAGCAATCCCGGTGGGGGAATATTTTACAAATTTCTGCTTTTGCACCGGCAGAAAATGAAACGGCCATCAATGGCACTCCCTTCGTTCTCTTTGTTACCAGATTCTTACTTCGGGTTCCAGGCGAATGCCAGAATTGTCAAATACAAGGTCGGAAACCTGCTGCAGCAGATTCTTTACATCTGCCGCGGTTGCACCGCCCATGTTCACAGCAAAGCCCGCATGCTTGGTAGAAATGGCTGCGCCGCCAACGGTATAGCCTTTCAGTCCTGCCTGATCGATCAATGCTGCGGCATAACCACCCACAGGACGTTTAAAAGCAGAACCTGCGGAGGGCAGATCCAGCGGCTGGGATGCAGAGCGTTTCCCCTGCAATTCTTTCATTCTCGCCTTGATATCTTCGCTTGATTTCGGTTCCAGATGGAATACAGCACCAACTACAATGCCGCCCTCGTCTTCCAGACGGCTGTGACGGTAGGAAAACTGCATCTGTTCATTGGTCAGGGTTCTGAGACCGCCCTGCATATCCATCACATCCACACTTTCGCAGATGTCACGGATCTCACCGCCATAGGCACCCGCATTCATATACACGCCGCCGCCGACAGTACCGGGGATGCCATGGGCAAACTCCATGCCGGAAAGACCGCATTTTGCAGCAAACACAGCCGCACGAGTCATCGTCACACCGGCCATGACGCAGATGCGGTTATCATCCAGAAGCGCCATGCCCTCCATGCAATCCTTCAGACAAATGCATAAACCGGGAATACCCTCATCCGGTGCCAGCACATTGGTGCCCGCACCTAAAATCGCAGGTTTTACTTTCAGCCGGGCTGTGGCAGTAAGCAACCCGGAAAGCTCCTGTACGTTCTTCGGGAATGCCATCACTTCAGCAGGACCGCCGATGCGGAAAGAAGTATGCTTTGACATGGCTTCCGCAAAGCGAAGCTCTATATGCGGCAAAAAAGCAGAAATCTTCTGCTGAAAATCAGTTAATTCAGTCATAAACGCCTCCGGGTATATACTCTTATACAGTATAGCATATCTCGAACAGATAATCAATTATGACATTCATGAAATTTATATTACAAAAACGCGGCAGATTACTCTGCCGCGTTTTTTGTTTTGTCGGTCTTTCGCAAATTCCATTACGAAGTCGCTACAAAAAGCTATGTAGAAATTACTTTTCCACGATCTCCAGAATCTCCATGGGGCAGGCCTTAACGCAGATGCCACAGGCGATGCACTTGGAAGCAGGATTGCCTTCCTTCAGAACCATGACCTTCATGGGACAGATTTCCACGCACTTACCGCAGGAAACACATTTCTTCTTGTTGATCATATAAACACCGGTCTTGGGGTTCTGGGTAATGGCCTCATGCTCACAGACCTTCATGCACTTGCCGCACTGGATGCAGACATTGGGCTTTGCAGCATTACCCTTGGCAACAATGCGGATGCAGGACAGATCCTCATCAAACTCCTTATAGAATGCCTCGGAGCAGGCCTGAACACACTGCAGGCATGCCATGCAGGTTTCGTTTTTCTTAACAGTGAGCTTCTTCATATCAAAACTCTCCTTTTATTTTTTATCGAAACTATTATATCGATAAATGCGCATAATTTCAATAGTAAATTTCAGATTCTGCAATCTTTTTGGTTAGTCTCCGCTAACAATCCGTTATCCCGCTTTTTACCTGATTAAAAAAACGGACAGTTGGAAATAATATGGCTGAATCCAGAATTTTAGGAGGTAAATTATGAAAAAATATGGTATTCTGATCACTGTACTGGTCCTTACCGCTGCACTTCTGACGGGCTGCCGCCGTCCCGGCGTGGAGCCGACGGAGCTGCCTTCTACCCAGGGTGCAACCTTGATGCCCACAACAGTACCGACCACCAGACCTACCACAGTACCCACAACCGAAGCACCCACTGATATGACCGGTGATGCAACTGACGGTACAGGCGGGCATGACGGCACAGGTGCAACTGAAAATGGCACCACAGGTGGCGCAACCGATGCAACCACCGGCCAGCGCAGCGGCATGGGCGGCAACAAGTAACGAAAAAATCAGGGCCACCGGCCCTGATTTTTATTTCAGAAATTCTTTCCAGTCCAGTGTAAAGGAGCCGTCGCCGCGCAGGATGCAGGGAATGCCGATCTTTCCGGCGGCGCGGATTTCATCAAATTCTCTGCCGGTATCGCGCAGTTTTAAAAATTCTTTCAGATGCAAAAGATTATCCGCAAAGTCGCAGTATTCGAATTCCACATTTGCTTCGCGAAGCTCCCGGCAGCAGTTGACGCAGTCAGGGCAAAGATTGGAACCGTAAATTTTCAGCATGGCACTTCCCTCTTACAGCACGGTCACATAACGGGTCAGATTCTTTTTCATGCGCTCTGCAGCAGCCACGGCCTGCTCCAGATAATCCTTTCCATCGGACTGCACCTGCTGCCATGCGGCTGTCACGGTGGGGCCTGCGCAGACTACGGCACCGTGACCGAATTTGTCAAAGGCATTGGAGCAGATCTTTGCGTTGCAGCCGGAGTAGTCCATGTCATCCAGAAGCAGGAACAGTCTGGGATATTTGCTGCGCAGGGTACGCAAACTTTCAGCAGAGTTTGCACCAGCCATGACTGATATGCGGGCATAACCAACTTTACCGGTATTATCGGCACCGAAGCGGTTGACAAGGTCAGCGGCGGCAGCGTGAACCAGCCGGGTTCCGGTGAGCAGATCCTGAAGCTCGGGAGCGGATTTGTTGGAGGTGCGCACTACGGGGAACAGACCCTTCTTTTTGTCTTTCACATAGGGTACAAACTGTTTGATGATATCACTGCCCGGGTAGCTGGAGATGATCAGGCCGTCGCAGGGATAGATGGCACCGTCACCCCAGACAGCTTCCGCAGTTGCCTGTGCCATCATGGGAGAGAGGATGAAGGGTGCTTCCAGCGCCACATAGTAACCCGCTGCGGAGGCAGCGGAAAGAACTGCCTGCAACTCGCGCAGTCCATCAGCACCCAGCAGGGCGAATGCCGTGAATCCCACGCGGACGGCGGGGACAAGGCCTTTCAGCTCTGCCAGCAGATCGCGGCAGAAGCGTCCGTAGGCCGCAGCAGCACTCCCCTCTTCTTCCAGAAGATGGGGCGGCAGATCGGGCACTTTCAGCGCCAGATCGATCATGGAGGGATTCTTTGTCTTTCTGATCTTCTCCTGCAGTACGTCGATGGACATAACGCAACACTCCAGTCCCATTTTTTGCTATTATATCACAGTTTTTCCATGGTGAAAAGACAGAAATCTTTCCACAAGTGAATTTTTTCTTTGTGGGTATACTAAAACCGAAAGGGGTGAAGGAGCATGAGCGTAAAAGGATGGGCAATCACGGCAGGTATCAGCGCGGCGGCAGGTGCCGTAGCGATTCTGATGATGCCCTACAGCAATCCCACCAGAAAGCTGGCTGCGAAAGCCGCCAACAAGATGGAGGATGTGGCTTGGAAAGTGGAAGATAAAATGAACCGGATGATGTAAAAGAAGCCGTGAACAGCCCGCAGCGCACCAAAGCCTCCCCCGTGTAAGGGGAGGTAGGCCACCGAACGGCGGCTCGGAGGGGTTGTCAATCCCTCAGTCAAAAATCAAATAGATTTTTGACAGCTCCCTTTGCACAAGGGAGCCTTGGGCGCTTCCGCGCCAGTGGCATTTTCCGCACGTAGAAAGCCGTGAACGGACAAAAGACCGTTCACGGCTTCATATCGTAATTCTCTAATTTACTCGCAAAGCTGCCAGTATTTAATAACCTTTTGCATATTGAGTATCATAACAGCATTGTCCATGGGATCTCCCACGAATGTGTTACCTGTGAAAGTCGCAATGGCGTTAAATCCGTCTACTACGGAGTTGAAAGAGGAATCATATCCTCCGATAATGGTATTGCCGGTGAAGTGCTGTTTGGAAGCAAGGAATTTGTATACATCGCTTGTTCCGGTGTCATCCCAACCATATATAGAGATTCCGTTAAAATCATTATACCATCGGAGAATACCTTCACACTGGCCCGCGTAGGCAAAATAGTTATCGGAAACAGAAATCCCTTCCATTTCCAAATTAACCCAACCGTTTCCGTCTTGGAAAATATAGCTGGTTCCGCAATAGGCAACGACATTGGAATCAACTATCCATTCATCAAGCACCAGGTCGGCAGATTCGCCGTACAGCTCTCCTGTAATACCCACACAGCAGCAATGGTGTACATAATTGTTGCGAACGGTCATCCCATCCACACAACAATATATTCCATCACCGATGTAATAGACCGAAAGGTAATTGCTTTCACTGGGTTTCCATTCATCATAGAACCATACAGTGTTGCCGATAAAGCTGACCTCACAGTTTTGAATCGTAGAGTGGTCCATGCCTCCTACGCCCCATTGGGCGCCATTACTTAGTTCCAGATTATCCAGCGTTGCATTGGTAGCTTCAACGGCTTGAACAGGACCAGGCAATGGATCTCCAAACTGGTTATAAGTTATCGCAGTAAATTTAATAACATCAAAGACTTCAGCCGGATTGCCTTCATCACAGCGCAAATACAAATTTGTGCCGGAACACCAGTTTCCCGCAGAATCTTTGTAATCAGTTCGGCTTACAAAAGTGAGGTCTTCTGTGAGCATTTCATGGATTTCTTTGGAAATAAGTTCACCATAGCGGTTGCGGCTATAACCTCCGTCAGCAACTTCGTCATAATCCGCATAAACATTTTCAATATACTGATATCCGGTTTCCGGACTCCAGTATTCGTACACGGGATATGCATATAGGTCGTTGGAGCAATTAAAATCGATCCAGCCTACCGAAGCAAAATCAGTCTTTTGATAATGCCAAATCTTCTGCTCGCCTTCTTCGTAATACAGCACCCAGTTTGCCGGATCATTGCCACCATTGGATGACGGTGTCAAAATCGGCTTTGCGCCCTCGCCGTATGCCGAGTAGGTGACACCGCTTACGATAGTGGGGCAAGCATCATAATAAATGCACCCGCGCTTAAAAAAGACTGCATCACCCTCCCGTAAATTCATAGCTATACCATCTATCTGCCCAGCCGTTCGAAATGCAGTTTCCGGTGACAATCCGTCATTCTCATCGTTGCCGTTTTCCGCATCCACATAGTATGCCGTGCCACAGTAAGAAACGCCTTGGACATAAGTATCCGCTTTTACGATGGAGGTTGAGGTACTTTCAATCTCTGCAATGCGGTTTTCCATTGCATCGATCTTCTGCTGTCCCTCCTGCGAATCGGACAACAGGACAGTGGAATCTCTCAAAAAGGATTTTGCCAGACTGATGATTTCCGAATCATCCGTATAATATCCCGTAAAGTTCATGGGATATTCCGGCGTTTCATCTGCAGCAGTTGGTACAGTATCTTGCACAGGCGCGGTGTCTACCGGTTCTGCCTGTTCTGTATCCGCTGCACCGCAGGCTGCCAGGGACAGCAGCATGGTCAAAGTAAGCAGCAGGGCGAGGATTCTTTTCATTTTGCTTCACTTCCGTTTCTATGTGATGCACAGATGTGCGTTATAACAGTATATTAGCACTAAGTTCCTAAAAAATAAAGAGGAAAATGCAAATATCGATGGGGATTGCAACATCCGAATAGCTGTCATTGCGAGGAGCCTTGCCTCCCTCTTTGAGGGAGGTGGCGCGGCGTAAGCCGTGACGGAGGGAGTGTCCCATCGATCCGCGCGACACTCCCCCAGTCTGCTAACGCAGACAGCCCCCTCAGGGAGGGGGGCCAAGGCGGCTGCGCCGCAGGGGTGACGGATTCCCACGCCATCCTGCAGGCATGGAGCGGCGCAAAAAACAGCCCGACTTCCGGAGAAGTCGGGCTGTATGTTCTTAATTTACTTGCGGCCGGCCAGAAGGGTCTTGATCTTCAGGATCGGATCGCAGATGGAAGAAACGGACATATCGTGGTTGATAGCTGCGATGAAATAAGCAGTGTACTTGGAGCAGTCCACATCGAAATACCAGCCGCGTTCCAGCAGCTCGGGCTTGCGGTAGGTCAGGTTGGTGCCCAGAACCGCAGTCAGGATGCCGTCCTCCACTGCCTTGTCGAACTTTGCAAGGCCGCTGGTGAACAGGGGGAAGGTGGCATTGCAGATAATCTGCTTTGCACCGCGCTGCTTCAGCTCGCTGGCAACTTCCAGCATGGATTCGCCGGAGGAAATAATGTCGTCAACAATGAAAACAGTCTTGCCCTCTACGCTCTCGCCCAGATACTCATGGGCAACGATGGGGTTGCGGCCATTGACCACACGGGAATAGTCGCGGCGCTTATAGAACATGCCCAGATTGCAGCCCAGAACACTGGAGAAGTACATATTACGATCCAGCGCACCCTCGTCGGGAGAGATGACCATAAAGTCCTTTGCATCAAAAGACAGATCGGGCATATGGCTGAGCAGGGTCTTGAGCACCTGATAGGTGGGCATGACATTGTCAAAGCTCATCAGGGGCACTGCGTTCATCAGGCGGGGGTCGTGGGCATCAAAGGTGATGATATTATCAACGCCCATGGCCTGCAGCTCCTGCAGGGCAATAGCGCAGTCCAGACTCTCACGAACCATACGGCGATGCTGACGGCCGCCATACAGGTTCGGCATGATGACAGACACACGGTGGGCACGGCCTGCAACTGCCTGGATGAGGCGCTTCAGATTGGCGAAATGATCGTCTGGAGACATATGGTTCTCACGACCGTAAAGATCATAGGTAAGGCTGTAGTTGCCGGGGTCAACAACCAGAAAGACGTCATGACCGCGGACGGATTCCTTGACAAGGCCCTTTGCATCACCGCTCTGGAAACGGGGACAATCACAACCAACGATAAAGGTTTCCTTCTGGATCCCCACTTCCTTGCCCCAGTTGACCAGATGGTGGTCTACCAGATTGGTAAGCTCCTCAGCTCCGGGACAGGCAACGAGCGCAAGAGATGCCTCCTGCCGGGCAGGGTTGAAGAATTCCGCAGGTGTAACGAGATTCTTAGACATGATTCTATTTCTCCTCCATCAAATATAACCGTAATGCCATTAAAATCGAAATTGTTTGCCTAAGGATTATGTTCAGAAATATTCTATCACATTCTTCGGAAAGTTCCAAACCAATTTTTACTACTTTTTCACTTTTTTCGAGTTTCGTACAGGAATCCTATTTTTTCTCTGTCTTTCTGTTCATTTTGACCAAAAGGAAGATTCTTCTACAAAAAACCCGAAGGGATTATCCCTCCGGGTCTGGGTTGATTTCAGATTCCACAGTCTTTCCGGCGCATTTCCAGCAGATGCCATGCGCATAATCCGGCTGCCCACAAAAGGACTGTGCAAACCACAATCATGCCAAGATACCATGGCAGGTCGGCAGTCACATGCACGAGCAGGTTCCTGCCCATAACGATGTAACTCGATACAATATAGGCAAAAAATACAAGTGCAAGGGATGCCGCAGTCCTTGCGCCTTTCTTTTTCCGGAGAAGCCATGCAGCGAGTGAAAAAACGGCAAGGAGAGCAAGCGCGATGATCACATAATAATTAAGAACCAGCCTTGGAAGGGAAACACAATGGTCATCGCTCTGTCCCCAGAGCAGGGTGTCTTCCCGGCCTGTTTCAGAATTGCCATAGCGGATGCAAAGATTATCGCTCTTGTGAACTCCCCAGCGGAAATCACTGATCTGCCGGTTAAAGCGGTAATCATTCAAATTTCCATAGTGCACATTCCAGAGTCTGTAGTAGGCTGTAATCGTTACTTCCTGTCTATCTTCCGCGGCTGCATAGGAAATACTGAAACAATCCACCCGGTCACCGAATTCGTAATAGATCATATCCGCTTCCTCTACCAGTTGGACTTCCGCTTCCTCCGGTGTCAGGTAAATCGGTCTGGTTAAAAAAGCAAATGTGCCGGTGGCCGCAGCTGCAGTCAGAAAAAAGCACAGCAGCACAGTCAGAATCCTGCGTTTTTGGATCGCCTTTCTTACCTGATGGAGTGCATCTGTATCGGTTTGCAGTACCATTTCCGGCTGCTTCAGAAGCTGCGCCAGAAATTGCGTACAACCGTCGCAGCTGCAAAGATGGTCGTCGACCAGCCGGCAGGTGGCCTGACTTACCATATTTTCTGCGTAAAGCGGCAGGATATCTTTGATTACCTCACAGGAAATATTCATCATTCTTCCTCCATTTCATTGCGTATTTTTACTCTTGCCCGGTGATAGGTCACACAGGCCCAGTTTGCTGTTTTTCCAAATAGGCTTCCGATATCTTCAAAGGAGAGCTGGCCAAATACCCGAAGTGAGAAGACCTCCTTATATGGCTCAGGGAGATCATGCAGAATACGGTGGATGGTCATTGCCTGCTGATAGTCCTGCATCTGTTCTTCGATTCCCCGTCCAGAATCAGGAATCTGCAGTTCGTCCACATTTTCAGTTGGATGCTGCTTTCGCAGGTACGAAAGGTATGCATTCTTTGCCATGGCACAGAGCCATGTCCGAACGTCACAACCTCCCCGGAAATCCGGCAGTGCTTTCAACGCCTGAAAGAATACCTGTGCTGTCAGCTCTTCTGCCATGTGCGCATCATGGCACAGTGCCAGCAAATAGCGTTCCACATAGTGAAAATACCGGCGGTAAATGGATTCAAATTCGGTCATACTCTCACCTCCTTACACCTGTTAGACGCAATGAAATGAAAAATCTTACAGAGTTTTTCAAATTTCAGTTTATGGTTCTGTTCCGGTTATGAATGTAGGGGCGGCGATCCGCCGCCCGTGCGGTAGAATTTAACGTATTCGCATTGGTTTTCGGCAAATTCGCAACATTGTGCCGCTCAAAAAACATGTCATTGCGAGGAGCGCGAAGCGCGACGTGGCAATCTCCTGCTTCTATGCATCGATAAGCAGTGCAGAAACAAGCATCGTACCGGGAGATTCCCACGTCGGCCCTTCAGGCCTCCTCGGAATGACAGTGGTTTTCGATGGTTTCTGCGCCGATTTTTCTGCTACCAACTACCAAATTACGATGTCATTGCGAGGAGCCGACCGCAAGGACGGCGACGTGGCAATCCGCATCCCCTGCATCCGCAGGATGCTGTCGCACCTGCGGGGCGACAATTCAAATTCATAACAGCACTATAAACATCAATTTGCAGATTTACATAAGAAAACACCGGGAAGCAGAATGCTTCCCGGTGCAGTCAATCATCTGGTTTCAAGGACAATCTTCTCTCCCTCCACACAGATGTGGATAGAAGAAATCGGTTGTTCAAAGGACTCAATGATCTTCTCGGAAATCGGATCCTCCAGATCCCGCTGGATGGTGCGGCGCAGGTTGCGGGCGCCGTAGACCATGGAATAGGCCTTCTTCACAAGGTACTGGCGGACACTTTCGTCCCATGTCAGCGTAAGGCCGCGGGCTGCCAGAGCGTCGCACAGTTCGGAAAGCATGATGTCTGCAATGCCGAGGAAGTTCTCTTCCGTCAGATGGTTGAAGGTGATGATCTCATCCACGCGGTTGATGAACTCGGGGCGCAGGAAACCCTGCAGAGCCTTCATGGTTCGCTCCTTGACCATATCGCCGGAGGTGCGGCCAAAGCCCATACCGCCGACCTGACCCTCGCTGCCTGCATTGGAGGTCATGACGATGATGGTATTTTCAAAATTGACTACCCTGCCCTGTGCGTCGCTTATGCGGCCGTCATCGAGTACCTGCAGCAGCACATTCAGTACATCGGGGTGCGCCTTTTCAATTTCGTCAAAGAGCACCACGCTGTAGGGGCGGCGGCGGATCTTCTCGGTCAGCTGGCCTGCTTCATCATAGCCCACATAGCCGGGAGGAGAGCCGATCAGCTTGGAAACCGCATGCTTTTCCATATACTCGGACATATCCACACGGATCAGGCTGTCAACACTGTCAAAGAGGTCATCAGCCAGACGCTTGACCAGTTCTGTTTTACCCACGCCGGTAGGACCCACAAAGATAAAGGAAACAGGGCGCTTCTTGGGGCTGATACCCACGCGGTTACGGCGGATGGCGCGGGCAACCGCATCCACTGCATCATCCTGACCAACAATGTGCTTTTTCAGGCGGTCTTTCAAGCCCTGAAGCTGCTGGTATTCCTGCGCTTTGATCTTAGACGCAGGAATTTTCGTCCACAGTTCAATAATTCTAGCCAGATTTTCGATGGTCACTGTGGGCTTGGGCAGCTTTTCCAGTTCTTCGATACGGGGCGCGATCTGCATGAGCTTGCTTCGCAGAATCGCCAAACGCTCGTAGTTCTGGTTTTCTGCATCCTCATTGAGCATGCGCAGCTCCAGTTCATAATCATCCCGCTCCTTTTTCAGCTCTGCCAGCTCGGATATCTCCTTGCAACGCAGGTTTACATCGGAGCAGGCTTCGTCCAGCAGGTCAATGGCCTTGTCAGGCAGGAAGCGGTCTGTGATATACCGCTCGGAGAGAATGACGCACTGGCGGGCGATCTCGGGAGAAATGGCAACGCCATGGAACTCTGCATAGGCCTTTGCAATACCCTGCATAATCTGGCTTGCTTCCTCAATAGTAGGTTCAGCCACGGAAACCGGCTGGAAGCGGCGCTCCAACGCGGCATCCTTTTCGATATGCTTGCGGTATTCCGCAAAGGTGGTTGCGCCGATGACCTGAATCTCACCCCGGGACAGGGCAGGCTTCAGAATATTGGCGGCATTCATGCTGCCCTCGGCATCACCTGCACCCACCAGATTGTGGACTTCGTCAATGACAAGGATGATATTGCCACATTCCTTGATCTCGCCGATCAGGCTCTTCATACGGCTTTCAAACTGGCCGCGGAACTGGGTACCGGCAACCAACGCCGTCAGATCCAGGAGGAAAACTTCCTTATCCCGCAGCTTATAGGGCACGTTTCCGGCTGCGATGCGCTGGGCAAGACCCTCGGCAATGGCAGTCTTACCAACACCGGGTTCACCGATCAGACAAGGGTTGTTCTTCTGGCGGCGGTTCAGGATCTGGATGACGCGCTCGGTTTCCGTATCACGGCCGATAACCTTATCCAGTTTGCCTTTTCTGGCGCGCCCCGTCAGATCCATGCAGTAGCTGTCGAGGAATTTGTGCTTATTCGCTTTTTTCTTGGGATGTTCGCCTTCGCCCTTATTTTCTTCTTTCTTGGGCGCAGGACGGCCGGGCATATTGGTATTGCCGCCACCCATACCCCCAAAGAGCTGGTTCAGCAGCGGAAAGGTTGCAGTCTGGGAGTCCACCTCATCATCGTCGTGCTTATCGGTATCGTCCATCTGACCGAAGAAATTGCCCATTTCATCGGACAGCATATCCAGATCTTCCTCAGAAATGCCCATTTGCCGGACAGCCTGATCAATCTGGGGAATGCCCAAACCCCGGGCACATTTCAAGCAGTACCCCTCATTGAGGGCAGCACCGTTTTCAAGTCTGGTAACAAACACAACAGCAACATTCTTTTTGCATTTTGTGCAGAGTTTCGGCTGCATAAATAGCCACTCCTTTCACAAGGAAATATCCTTTTGGGCACAGTATAACACAGCTGCAGCCCAAAAGGAAAAACTTTTCATTAACATTTTCTCATGCCATCGGTGTACATTCAAACAATTCGATGCCGTCGTCGTACCACAGATGGCTCATATACAGGCCGCCGGGTGGAACCGTGGGGCCTGCAGCGGTACGGTTGCCGGAATCGAGGATCGCACCGATCTCACTTGGCTTGATTTTCCCTTCCGCCGCATAGACAACAGTACCTGCCATGGCGCGGGCCATGTTATAGAGGAAGCCATTGGCACAGACCTTCAATTCAATGATATCGCCATGACGCTCTACGTTGTAATAGTATACGGTGCGCACCGTGGATTTAACATCGGTCCCCACACTTCTGACCGCTGCAAAATCATGGGTGCCCACAAAACTGTCTGCCGCCTCCTGCATGATTTTTTCATCCAGATGCTTGGGGTAAAACCATGCACGGTTGACATAGAAGGGATTCTTAATGCGGGAATTATAGATGCGGTAGGTATATTCCTTCCGGGCGCAGGAACCGATGGCATTGAAATTCTCATGAACTTCAAAGGCCTTGGTCACTACGATGTCACAGGGCAGGTGGGTATTGAGGGCATAGGGAAGGCGGTCAGTGGGGATGGTAGAAGTCGTACGGAAATTGGCCACGTAGCACTTGGCGTGGACACCGGCATCGGTTCTGCCGCAGCCGGTGACATGGACATCGTGACCGACGATCATTTCAATGGCTTTTTCCAGTGTTTCCTGCACCGTGGGAAGATTCTTCTGCATCTGCCAGCCGTGGTAATCCGTACCAAGATAGCTCAAAAACAAAGCAATATTGCGCATCAGTTACCTCACAGTCCAAAGCTGCGTAGCGCGCAGACTGCTGCAAGAACCACAGCGGATACAAAAAATGCGCGGAAATCCCAGCGGGTATAGCGCAAAAGCTTCATCTTGGTTCTGCCTTCACCTCCCTGATAGCAGCGGCACTCCATCGCTGTTGCCAGTTCGTCGGCACGGCGGAATGCACTGATAAACAGGGGTACCAGAATGGGGATCAAAGCCTTTGCCTTTTCCATCAAAGAACCGGACTCGAAATCCGCGCCTCTTGCCTTCTGGGCGGACATGATCTTATCGGTCTCTTCGATCAGGGTGGGAATGAAGCGCAGGGCGATGCACATCATCATGGAAAGCTCATGAACGGGCACCTTGATGAGCTTCAAGGGATTCATCAGCGCTTCCAGACCGTCGGTCAGCGAAATGGGCGAGGTGGTATAGGTCAGCAAAAATGTGCCGCAGATCAGCAGCAGAATGCGCACCACCATAAAGACCGCCCGTTGCAGGCCGCCGGAGGTAATGGTAATAAACCAGAAATCCACCAGAATAATGCCATCGGTAGTAAAGAACAGGTTCAAAGCGCCGGTGAATACCAGAATCATGGCCAGCGGCTTCATGCCGCGGATAAAGGATTTGGCTGGAATTGTGGAAATTTTGATGCACAGCAGCAGGAACGCTGCCATCAAGGCATAGGATGCCCAGTTCACAGCCAGAAACAACGCAACAATATATACCACCAGAACGATCAGCTTGGTTCTGGGATCCAAGCGGTGGATAAAGGAATTGCCCGGGAAATACTGGCCAAGTGTAATGTCTTTGAGCATCAGGCATTTCCTCCTTTGAGCGCAGTCAAAACATCGATCGCCTGCTGCAGCGTATACACAGGCTCCACATCCAGACCCAGCTTTTTCAGTTCCAGAAATACGCGGGTTACTTGCGGGATGTTCAAGCCCATCTCCACCAACTCATCCGCACGGGCAAATACTTCGGCAGGTGTGCCGTCCATCACTAGATGGGAACCGTTTAAGACCAGCAAACGGTCAGTCAGGCGTGCAACATCATCCATGGAATGGGAGACCATCATAATGGTCGCATTATGGGCGCGGCGGTAATCTTCGATGTTCTTCAGGATTCCGGCACGGCCGGCAGGATCCAGGCCGGCAGTGGGCTCGTCGAGGATCAGAATTTCAGGCTCCATGGCAATGACACCGGCTATCGCCACACGGCGCTTCTGTCCGCCGGACAGGTCAAAAGGAGATACCTGCAGCTGTTCCTCCGTCAGGCCGACGGTAGCAGCAGCTTCCCGGACGCGGCGGTCGATCTCTTCTTCCTTCAGTCCCATATTTTTAGGGCCAAAAGCAATATCCTTATATACCGTTTCTTCAAAAAGCTGATACTCCGGATACTGGAATACCAGACCCACGCGGAAACGTGCCTGACGGGTCAGCTTTTTATCAGACCAGATATCCTGACCATCCAGCAGGATTCTGCCGGAGGTAGGTTTTAAAAGTCCGTTGAGCTGCTGCATGAGGGTGGATTTACCGGAACCGGTATGACCGATGATACCGATAAACTCTCCGCGCTCGACGGAAAACGACACATTATCCAGCGCCTGATGCTGGAAAGGTGTGCCGGCACTATAAATATAGTTCAGGTTCTGAACCTGCAAAATAGGTTCCAATTTTCATTCCTCCACGGGTCAGGCCTTTACAGCAGTGTAGAGTGCCTGCGCGCATTCTTTCTCGTCCAATTGGTTCAGGGGCAGCTCAAAGCCCAGTTTGTTCAGTTCGTAGCACAGTTCAACGGTTTCCGGTGCTGCAAGACCCAGCTCGTGCATCAATTCCACCCGGGAGAAAACCTCCTGCGGAGCACCGTCTGCCGCTACTTTACCCTTGTGCATAACCACAACACGGCCGCATTGCGCGGCTTCATCCATATGGTGGGTGATCAGGATGACCGTAATCCCCTTCTCACGGTTTAATCTCGTAATGGTCTCCATGACCTCGCGGCGGCCGCGGGGATCCAGCATGGCTGTGGGTTCATCCAGTACGATGCACTTTGGTGCCATGGCGATGACACCGGCAATGGCAATACGCTGCTTCTGTCCGCCGGACAGAAGATGCGGGGCATGGAGGGCATACTTGCTCATCCCCACCTGCTCCAGCGCCTTGTCCACACGGTGGCGGATCTCAGGGCTGGCAATGCCTAAGTTTTCAGGACCGAATGCCACATCCTCTTCCACAACATTGGCAACGATCTGGTTGTCGGGATTCTGGAAGACCATGCCCACATTGCGGCGAATGGCAATCAGCTTGTTTTCGTCGGACGTGTCCATGCCGCACACCCAGACCTTGCCGCCGCAGGGCAGCAGAATGGAATTAAAATGCTTGGCAAGCGTGGACTTTCCGCAGCCGTTGCTGCCAAGGATCGCAACCAGACTTCCCTGCTCAATTGTCAGGTTCATATCCTCAAAAACCACAGCGCCGGGTGCATCATCAATGCCCGGATAAGTAAAGCCGAGATGATCGACTTTGATGATCTCACACATCTCATAACCTCCTATCAGGGTGTCCAGCGCCCGGTGGAACCGCAGGGCAGCATCAAACCAGACTGCCGCACGGGCAGACCCAGCTCACCGACCGTGGTATGGCCGCTATGATGCGCGCCAAAAACGGCATCGGATGCATAACCGACTGCAGAGGGCGCAAGGCCGGTGGTATAGGAATTGATGATGACGAACAGCGGATCATCGGACAGGATCTTTGCAACTTCCAGCAGGAAGGGGTAGAAGCTGGTTTCCATCTTCCATATCTCACCGCTGGGGCCGCGGCCATAGCTGGGCGGATCCATGATGATGCCATCATAGCGGCGGCCGCGGCGGATCTCACGCTGAATGAACTTGGCGCAGTCATCTACGATCCAATGGATGGGCTTGTCGGCCAGACCGCTGGCCTGGGCATTTTCCTTTGCCCATGATACCATATTTTTGGCGGCATCCACATGCCAGACCTCGGCACCGCCGGCTGCGGCGGCCAGCGTGGCACCGCCGGAATAGGCAAACATATTCAGCACACGCACCGGACGCTTTGCAGAGGCTTGCGCACATTTTTCCCGGATAAAATCCCAGTTTGCAGCCTGCTCGGGGAAAACACCGGTGTGCTTGAAGTTCATGGGCTTGACGTTGAAGGTCAGATAGTCCTTATAGCGAATCTGCCAGCGGTCCGGAAGGTTATGATCCGTCCAGTGACCGCCGCCGGTATCGGAACGGACATAGCGTGCATCATAGCGCTTCCATTCAGGTGCCGCATGGGGCGTGTTCCAGATAACCTGAGGGTCGGGGCGGACGAGGATATACTTTCCCCACCGCTCCAGACGCTCGCCATCAGAGGTGTCGAGAACCTCATAATCTTTCCACTGATCAGAAATCCAAATCATTGGCTTTCTCCTTTATTTCTTTATCCCTGTACATCCGGGATCACAGGTACAGTCGGTATATCCTCATTGATCTCCGGTACAGAAGGAATCTCAGGCTCGGTCTCCTTGGCGGCCTGTTCAGCCAGATATGCCTCCCAGGTTTCCAGCGTATGCTCAGGGCACATCACATAAGGCGCACTGATGCCTCTGTTTGCATCACCGTTAAAGCCATGCCAATCCAGCTCACTGCCGCTTTCCGAAACATAATAGACGTAGCGGTCATCGCCAAAGGCACCCTTCAGGCCTGCGCCCAATGCATCTTCTATCACGCGTACCTCGCTGGGGGTCATTTTCAGCAGGGCACGGGATTCGATGGAAACATTCGTGACATCCGCAAACTTGTAGCAGTAGCCGGTTGCCACACCACCGCCGGAGCAGTAATCCACAAGCACATGGCGGTTACAGGTGCCAGAAGGGCCGTCGCCCTTATAGGCATAGGCAGAAGCGGTACGGCTGGTATCATACAAATACGTGCGCAGGTCTCTTTCGCAGATGGAGGTTGCTGCTGCGCCGGTATCCAGACACATGCTGTAGCCTCGGAATTCACTGGTGCTGTAAAGTGCTTTCTTTTCAAGTCCGTTGTGCAGGGGCTGCAGCACCTTGCGGAACAGGACAGCCGCAGGGTTGTTCTCACCACTGGTGATGCGGATGACCTCAGGATTGTGGTAGCCGCACCAGACAGCTGCCGCATAATGCTTTGTATAACCGCAGAACCAGCGGTCACGGTTACTGGAGGTAGTACCGGTCTTACCAGCCACATTCTGGCCGCTGATGCGGGCTTCGCCGCCGGTACCGCTGTTTACTGCATTCTGCAGGCAGTAGTTCATATAATTCACTGTCTTTTCGCTGAGAACCTGTTCAGACTCCTGTGTATTATCCAGCACCAGATTGCCATCAGAGTCATATACTTTTGTATAGGTTCTGGCTTCGCGCCAGAGACCATCGCTGGCAAAGGTGGCATAGGCCGCCGCCATATCGCGCACCGTTGCACCCACGGTCAGAGCGCCCATACCCAGAGGAGAATCTCCCAGGTCGGACTTGACAGAGCCATTTGATGTGACATAGTGATTGGTCAAATCGTGCAGGCGGAGCTTTTCCTTGGCAAATTCATAGCTGTAATCGTAGCCGATCTCGCGCAGGGTACGGACAGATACGGCATTGACGGAATTGGTAATGCCGCTGAGAACCGTTCTTGAATAAGAATAGGTTCTGTTGTCGTTTTTGGGGAATGCACCGCCGGAATAGCTGACAGGCAGATCCAGTATGACGGTCGCCGGACTGATGGCACCGGATTCAAAGGCGGGTGCATAGACCGCAACGGGCTTCATAGCAGAACCGGTCTGCAGCTTGGAATCGGTGGCAATGTTCCAACCGTTATGGGTGGTCTTTTCACCTACACCGCCAGCCATAGCCACGATATCGCCTGTGGAAATATCAATAATGACCATGGCAGACTGCAGCTGCTGCTTGCTGCGGGTCTTTGCGATATTGGCAGGGTCGGAATAGATCGCATCGACCTGATCCTGCACATGTTTATCAAGCGTGGAAAAAATATGATAACCGCCGCGCTGGATCTGGAGCATATAGTTATCCTTCGCTTCTTTATCCAGCGTATTCCAGTCGATGCCGACCTGGGCAGCAAGGTCAGCCGCCACATCTTCCAGGACCGTATCTACAAAGTAGGAATAAACCTCCTGAGAGGAGTCCGTGGTAACAGAGCCCTGTGTTCCACACTTGGGGCAGTAATAGGCAGAACCCTCATGCTGGTAGGTACCGACCGTGCCCTCATAGCCGCAGCGGGAATTTTCGCACACAGCCCATTTATCCTCAGGGGCGATACCCTTTTTGAATACCAGCTCCTGATTCTTCGCTTCCTCATATTCTTCTTCTGTGATCCAGCCCTGATCCTTCATCTCACCCAGAACCGTCAGCTGGCGGACGCGGTTACGCTCGGCACCATTGCGCTCGGCACCTTCCCACATATAAACGCTCTGGGAATAGGGATTGAAAATAGAGGGGTTGTTGGTAATACTGATCAGGCTGGCACATTCGGCAACAGTCAGATTCCGCAGTTCCTTGCCGAAATATTCGGCAGCTGCGCTCTTAACACCGTAGCAGCCGCGGCCAAGGTAGATGGTATTGAGATACCACTCCATGATAAAGTCCTTATCATAGATTTTTTCATAGCACTGTGCTGTCAGGATCTCCTGCACCTTACGCTGCACAGTCACACTGTCCTCACCTGTCAGGTTTTTCAGAAGCTGCTGGGTAAGGGTGGAACCACCGAACTTATCATCGCCGCCGAAGAACAGGTTGGCACAGGCCTTCACAGTTGTGATCCAGTCAACACCCTGATGTTCATAAAAGCGCTTGTCCTCAATGGCCACCGCCGCTTTGACCATGGCATCCGGAATTTCGTCCAGCGATGCCCACTGGCGGTCAGCCGAAGTGTGGATCTGCTGCAGCAGTTGAATATTGCCGCCATCGTCCACATAGTATACAAAGGAAGTCTGGTCAAGGTTGGCGTTCTCCATATTATAGTAAGCTTCGGGGAGCACATCATCCTGCAGGTAGTTACCGAGGATTCCAACAAAGACAAATCCACAGACCACGCAGATCAGCAGCACCGTTGCCACTGCGCCCAGCGCGATCTTCAGCGCAGCCAACGCGGTTGACCACAGGCCGTAAAGGATTTTCAACGACCAGTGGGGATTCCACTTCTGGCGCGGTCTTCCCTTCTTGCGATTATTTGAATGATCCATAAAAACCTCCATGGACATCGGCCCGCAGGCCGGTATGGTTACATGTGAAATCAGTAATTGAAAAATGGGCATAACACCACTTCATAGTATTATAGCATACCCCACACAAAAACGAAAGCCCTAAATTATTAATAAAGATTAAATTCACGGAAATACTACTGCCAGGGAGGCGGTAATCATCAAAGGTTTTCGGTATGTATATCTTACCCTGTTATTCGGATTTCTGCTGGGCATCAGCGATGGATATATTACCCTGTGGCGTGACGGAAGCACGCAGCCGCTGCAGGTATTCCCCTATCAGGCTCAAATGCTGCCGGAAGCAGATCAGCTGGCGCTTGAAAAAGGAATCCGCATTGACTCACAGCAGGAGCTGGATCAGCTCCTTGAAGATTATCTTTCTTAAAGATGCAATATTCCCTCTTGATTTTGCATTCCAAAGACAGTAAAATATAGTTAAGAAAGATATGCTTCAGGAGGAGTTAAATATGGAAGATCAATACGGTTCTGATTTTATGACCATCGTTGATGAAGACGGTACTGAATTCGAACTGGAAATTCTGAGCCAGCTGGAATATAATGGCTTTACCTATCTGGCAGTGATCCCTGCCGGTGCGGATGAGGAAGAGGATCTGGAAGTCAGCATTCTCAAGAGTGTGGATGAAGACGGCGAGCCGATCCTGTGTGCCATTGAGGATGAAGAAGAGCTGCAGGCTGTCTATGATCTGATCATGGATGAACTTTACGCAGAAGACGAAGAAGAGGAATAAAACTGTCACATTTTCCTGCTTGGTGCGTGATGTGTCCTTTTGGACCCACATTTTATAATCGGGAAGCCTGAAACTTCCCGGCCGGTTTGCAGACCTCCCGTCCACGCTTTGACGATGGATGGACGTTGGGAGCAGTTAAGGTCAGGAGAGGCATCCCACCTGCCATTCGTGCAGGTCATAATCGGATGCATCACGGCTAAAGCGGGGTTTGGCATGGGGAGCTTCGGCTCCCCATGTTTTTTATGGTTTCAATTTAAATTTCAGTTTGTCGCTCTGCTTCGATTTTAAATGTAGGGGCGGCTATTAGCCGCCCGTGCGGTACAATGTCACGAATTTGCCGAAATCCAATGCGAATTCGCAGCATTCTGCTGCGCGGGCGACCAATGGTCGCCCCTACATGACCCACGCTATATGGTGCGATAAACATCAATTTATAGATTCCTTTATGCAAAAAAAGCCGGGTAGTGGGTGCAAAACTTGTAAATTTTTTGTTTTACCACGGTTTTTCGCCGAAATGCCCCTTGAAACCTGTAGCGAAATGGGTTATAATACCACGGTCTATACGCAATTTTTCCGTTGCGTGAGCAATCCATTAGGACAAATGAGAGGAAATGATAACCATGAGTGCATCCAGCAAGAAAAAGCTCCGCAATGCCGAGCAGGCAGAAAAAATGACCGAAAAGCAGCTTGCCGAGCAGAAGGAGGCTAAGAAACTGAAGCTTTACACCACCCTGGCTGTGGTTATTTTGATCGCTTTGGTCGTTTTCGCTGCCTACATCGGCATCAGCAGAAGCATTGCCAACAGCGGTGTCCGCGAGCGTAATACTGTGGCACTGACCATCGGCGAAGAAACCATCAGTAATGCAGAGTTCAACTACTTCTTTATTGATGCTGTAAACAAGTTCTACAGCGATTACGGTGCCTACGCATCCATTCTGGGTCTTGACACCACCAAGCCTCTGGATGAGCAGATTTTGAATGAAGAGACCAAGGAAACCTGGGCTGATGATTTCATCAACTCCGCGGTTGAGAATGCCAAGGCCATCTATGCACTGGTCAACGAGGCAAAGGCCAATGGCTATACCCTTCCCGAGGAAGCTACTACTGAAATCGACAACACCATGGCAACCATGGAAATGTATGCCACCGTGTATGGCTATCCCGATTTCGAGAGCTACCTGAAGGCGATGTACGGCAACGGTGCTACCAAAGAAAGCCTGCGCGCCTACTTTGAACTGAGCGAACTGGCCAGCCACTACCAGAACCACTATGTCAGTTCCCTGACCTACAGCGATGCCGATCTGCGAGCCGCTGAGTCCGAGGACTTCAATAAGTATTCTTCCTACAACTATAATTACTACTATCTGAGCGTTAACGATTTCCTTGATGGTGAATCTGCAGAGGCCACCGATAAACAGCGCGCTGCAGCCGAAAAGCAGGCTGAAGAGACTGCCAAGGCACTGGCTGCTTGCAGCACTGTCGAAGAATTCGATGCTGCTATTGCCGCACTGCCCATGAACTCCGAGCTGACTGATGCTGCATCCTATGCTTCCAAGAACGTGGCAAAGAATACCATCTACAGCGGCTATGCAGACTGGGTGACCGATGAAGCCCGCAAGGCAGGTGACACAACCTACATTGCAAGCACCTCTACCTCCACCGACGACAACGGCAACAGCGTGGAGCAGGTTGGCGGTTACTATGTTGTCATGTTTGGTTCCAAGAACGACAACAACTTTGCGATGTCCAACGTCCGCCACATTCTGGTCACCCCCGAAGGCGGCACCTACAACTCCACCACCGGCCTTTACGACTACACCGATGAGGAGAAGGCAGCCGCTTTGGAAGAAGCCGAGGCCATCCTGAACGAGTGGAAGGCCGGCGATGCCACCGAGGACAGCTTCGCAACACTAGCAAACGAGAAGTCTGATGACGGCGACGGCACCACCGGCGGCCTGTACGAGGACATCAACCCCAGCACCAGCTTCGTCACCAGCTTCAAGGACTGGGCTCTGGCTGACCATGAAACGGGTGACACCGAGATCGTTTGGTCCGAGTACGGCTACCACATCATGTTCTACTCCGGCGACAGCGAGACCACTTACCGTGATTATCTGATCGCCAACGAGCTCAGAGAGAACGATTACACTGAATGGTTCACCGCTCTGACCGAGGCTATCTCCGTTACTGAGGAGAGTTTCAAGCATATCCGTACCGATCTGGTTCTGTCTGCTTCCTGAATTACGCATAAAACCGCCTCCTGTGGAGAAAACTTCCACAGGAGGCTCTTTTTTATGAAAAAACACAAACTTCTTGGTATGTTTCTGGCAGGCATGGGGGCAGGTATCGTCAACGGGCTATTCGGTGCGGGCGGCGGTATGGTGCTGGTTCCGCTGCTGAGTCTGCTTACCTGTCTGGAAGACCGGGACATTTTCAGTGCATCCATCGCTGTCATCCTTCCCGTCTGTATTGTTTCCATAACGGCAACAGCCATACTAGGCACCATTGCATGGCGGGAGTCTCTGCCCTACCTCATCGGCAGCGCTGCCGGGGGATTTGCCGCCGCCCGTTGGGGACGGAAAATTCCGGCCGCATGGCTGCACCGGGGACTTGGCATTCTGATCATTTGGGGAGGGATTCGATACCTATGTTAGATTCACTTCCGGTGATACTGATTGTGGGGACAGTGCTGGGCTTTCTGTCAGGCCTTGGGATCGGTGGCGGCAGTCTGCTGATTATCTGGCTTACTGTCGTGCTGGGCACCGATCCGCTGGTTGCCAGAAGCATCAACCTGCTATTTTTCATTCCGTCGGCTTTGGTTGCCTGCGGCCTACGGATGCGGCAGGGGGATTTGAAGGTAAGGCCCCTGCTTCCGGCAATTCTGGCAGGCTGCGTTGCAGCGGCGGTATTTTCATGGGTATCCACGATCTTAAATGTGGAGGTTCTGAAAAAGTTATTCGGGGTTGTACTGTTGGCCGCTGGACTGCGTGAGCTATTTTACCGCAGAAAAGAAACAGAACCCTCTGATTGAGGGTTCTGTAATCATCGTTTCAGTAGGAAATCATAATCTCTTCTTTTGTCTTCGATTCCAGATGGCCTTTTCCTGGATGCGCGTTTTCCGCCTTATATCCTGCAATCAAAAGCGCAACCGGCTCAATATTCTCGCCAAGATGAAACTCCATTTTCATTTTATCCGGGTCCCAATACATGACCCAAATGGAACCAAGACCCAAATCAGTCATCGCAAGCATCATATGTGTTGCAACAATACTTGCATCAATGTCCCCGCTGGATTTGCAGTCCTGCGGCCTAAGCCAGCATTCATCCTTGTCATAACATACCAGGAAAGCAACAGGAACATAATATTTACTGGGAACGACATTGTTCAATTTCCGGCGGCTTTCGTCGTCGTTTATGATCAATATTCTTTGCGGCTGCCTGTTGCAGGCAGTTGGCGCAGCCAAAGCCGCTTTGATGATAAGGTCGATCTTCTCCTGTTCAACAGCCTGCTGCGTGTATTCAAGCACGGAAAATCTTTGCTGTGCCAATTCCAAAAAGTCCACGCTGAACCTCCAAATTACTTATTTCTGAAATTCAGATAGCCCTCCAGAATGAGGGATGCGGCAACGGCATCGACGGTGTTTTTCCGCTTCTGGCCGTGGTAATTATGGGCAGAGAGGATATTATGGGCTTCCACTGTGGTGCGGCGCTCATCCCACATATGGACAGGCAGACCCGTTGCTTCCCGCAATTTATCCGCAAATTCCTTACACACCTCGGCGCGCACACCTTCCGTACCATCCATATTTTTCGGCAGCCCCACCACGAGCTCCGTCACACCATTCTGGGCAATCAGTTTCTGAATCTCTGCAATGGTTTTATCGTCCCGCCGGCTGTGGATCACGGTCGTTGTACCCACAATACTGCACAACAGATCGGACATGGCAATACCAGTTCTGGCATCGCCGTAATCAACTCCCATAATTCTCATATTCGCTTCCGCCTTTCTTTTTTCGTTGCCCCCATTATAACCCAAAATAGTCAAAAAATAAAGAAAAAAGTTATTGACATTACACCACCCCCATGATAGAATGTTTTTACCTGTGAAAAAGGGTTATTTTTTTGCGGTCTTTTTTCAGCTCCGGGCGGCATTTGTAGTGGCCGCTTCCTAAATTTTTTACTGGGCGGAGTGATACAGGGAGGCAATTTTTAAGGAGGTGCCGTTATGCGCGTTAAAGTCACTTTGAGATGCTCTGAGTGCAAGCAGAGAAACTACAACACTATGAAGAACAAGAAGAACGACCCCGACCGTCTCGAAATGAAGAAGTACTGCAGATTCTGCAGAAAGCACACCACTCACAACGAGACCAAGTAAGGAGGCCCCAACAATGGCAGAAGTCAAAAAGGAAAACTGGTTCATGTCCACTTGGGGTAAGGTCTGCAAGTACTTCCGCGAGCTCCGCAGCGAGCTGAAGAAGGTCGTTTGGCCCACTCCCCAGCAGGTTCTGAAGAACACCC
>JAFYLN010000108.1 GCA_017537045.1 Oscillospiraceae bacterium
CACAAGGGCCAGAAGGCTCGCTCCGGCGGCAAGGTCCGCGTTGGCTTCGAAGGCGGCCAGATGCCTCTGGTTCGCCGCGTTCCCAAGCGTGGTTTCAACAACATCTTTGCTAAGCCCCTGACTGCTGTCAATGTTGCCTGCTTCAACAAGTTTGAAGACGGTGCTGTTGTTGATGCAGCTGCCCTGATCGAGGCTGGCATCATTTCTGCATGCCCCTACGGTCTGAAGGTGCTGTCCAACGGCACTCTGACCAAGAAGGTTACTGTTAAGGCTGCGGCTTTCTCTGAGTCTGCTAAGGAAAAGATCGAGCAGGCAGGCGGAAAGGCCGAGGTGGTTTAAGTGATTCAGACACTGAAGAACGCATGGGGTATTCCTGAACTGCGCAAAAAGCTGCTGTTCACTATGCTGATTCTGTTGCTGTACCGTGTGGGTAACGTGATTCCGCTGCCCTACATTGATGTGGCAACCCTGTCCGACTACTTTGAATCCACTCTGTCTACTACCATTCTGGGTCTGTACAATGCAATGAGCGGTTCTGCCTTCTCCCAGGCAACCGTCTTTGCACTGGGCATTCAGCCCTACATTAACTCTTCCATTATCATCCAGCTTCTGACCATTGCCATCCCCGCACTGGAGCGTCTGGCAAAGGAAGGCGGTGAGGAAGGTAAGCAGAAGATCGCCCGCATCACCCGCTACGCTACCGTAGGTCTGGGTCTACTGCTGGGCTGGGCATACTATATGATGCTCAACAACTATTCCGCCAGCGGCTTTACCATCATTACCAAGGAAGGCTTCCTGCCTGCTCTGGTCATTATTCTGGCATTTGCCGCCGGTTCCTCTGTTGTTATGTGGATGGGTGAGCAGATTACCGAGCACGGCATCGGCAACGGCATCTCCATGATCCTGTTCGCCAACATCGTTTCCGGCCTGCCCGCCGGCCTGAACACCCTGCTGTCCATGGGCTGGTTCGCAATCCTTGTTGTCGTGGTCATGGCTGCTCTGGTGCTGTTCATCATCTTCATCAATGATGCAGAGCGCCGTATCCCCATCCAGTACGCAAAGCGCGTTGTGGGTCGTAAGATCTACGGCGGCCAGAACACCAACCTGCCCATCAAGGTCAGCATGTCCGGTGTTATGCCCGTCATCTTCGCCCAGTCTATCTGCACTGTGCCTGCTACCATCTGCGCCTTCATGGGCATCAATGCCGATTCCGGCAGCTGGTGGTATAACAACCTGTGGAGCTCCGAGAGCGTTGCATTTGTTATCATGTACGGCCTGATGATCTTCTTCTTCAGCTGGTTCTACTCCACCATCCAGTACGATCCCGTGGAGATCGCCAACAACCTGAAGAAGAACGGCGGTTTCATTCCCGGCTTCCGTCCCGGCAAGCCCACCGCTGACTTCATCCAGAAGGTTATCAACAAGATCCTGATTTTCGGCGCTGTGTATCTGGCCATCGTTGCCCTGCTGCCCATCATTTCCGGTATTCTGGTTGAGGGCGTGAAGAATCTGGCTATCGGCGGCACCTCCGTCATCATCGTGGTCGGCGTTGCGCTGGAAACCGTCAAGGCACTGGAAGCTCAGATGCTGATGCGTCATTACAAGGGTTTCCTGGACTGATCTGGGGGTAAATTGCAGTATGAATCTCATCCTGCTGGGCGCACCGGGCGCCGGTAAGGGAACTCAGGCAGAACTCCTGATGGAGAAGCTGCATATCCCAGGGATTTCCACCGGAAATATGCTCCGCGAGGCCATGAGAAATGGCACCGCAGTGGGCGAAAAAGCAAAATACTACATGGACAACGGACTGCTCGTTCCCGATGATGTCATTATGGACATCGTCGTGGAGCGCGTGGCTCAGCCCGACTGCAAGGGCGGTTTCATTCTGGACGGTGTGCCCCGCACGCTGGCTCAGGCTGAAGCCCTGCAGGCGCGCGGTGTTCAGATTGACCATGTGGTTTCTATTGAGATTGATGACTCTGTGATCGAAGGCCGTATGACCGGCCGCCGTGTCTGCGGCAGCTGCGGTGCCAGCTATCACATTGTTGCCAATCCCTCGAAGGTCGAAGGTAAATGTGACCTGTGCGGCAGCGGGCTGGTAATCCGCAAGGACGATGCACCGGAAACGGTTCGCAGAAGACTTGCTGTTTACCACGAGCAGACGGAGGTTCTGAAGGACTTCTATTCCAAGCTCGGCAAGCTCCGGCTGGTCGAAGGCAACCAGACCATCGAAGGTGCCAACGGGGATATCCTCGTTGCAATAGGGGCAAATGTATGATCGCAATCAAAAATGAACACGAACTTGAGTCCATGCGCCAGGCCTGTAAGATTACCGCGGCAGCCCGTGCTCTGGCAGGGGAAATGGTAAGACCCGGCGTATCGACCAAGGCGATCGACAAAGCTGTTTACGAGTATATCGTAAGTCAGGGCGCGAAACCGTCGTTCCTGAATTATCACGGCTTTCCCGCAAGCACCTGCATCTGCGTCAATGATGTTGTGGTTCATGGCATCCCCGGTGGGTATGTCCTGAAAGACGGCGATATTGTGACTGTGGATGTCGGCGCATTCTACAAGGGATTTCATGGCGATTGCGCAGCAACATTCCCCTGCGGCAGGATCAGCGCCGAAGCACAGAAGCTGATCGATGTTACGAGGCAGAGCTTCTTTGAGGGCATTCGCTTCGCGACCAAAGGACACCGCGTGTCCGATATCTCCCACGCCATTCAGACGTATGTGGAGTCTAACGGTTTTTCAGTTGTCCGTTCCTTTGTGGGTCACGGCATCGGACGGCAGCTGCATGAGGATCCGGAAGTTCCGAACTACGGAAATCCCGGACGTGGGCCCAGATTGCTTCCCGGTATGACCATTGCGGTTGAGCCTATGGTGAACGTTGGCACCTACGATGTCAAGGTTCTCAAAGATGGCTGGACAGCAGTAACTGCCGACGGAAAGCTCTCGGCTCAATATGAAAATACTGTACTCATCACCGACGGCGAGCCGGAAATACTCACCGTCACTGAAGGACTTTAAGAACTATGGACCCAGAATTACCCGATAATATTCATATTTCGGATGTGGTGGTTTCCACAGCAGGCCATGATCAGGGTGAGCTGTTCTACGTTATCAACGAAGATCCTGTTTATCTGATGCTGGCCAACGGAAAGGACCGAACCCTGGATAAGCCGAAGCGGAAAAAGCGCCGGCACGTTCAAAAGGTCCTTCGCTCTGAGACCAGAGTCGCCGCGAAAATTCTTTCCGGTGACAAAGTGCTCAACAGCGAATTACGAAGAGACTTGGCTTTCCATGCCAAGCAGGTGCAAGCGAACAACCTAGGAGGTTAACAACTTGGCAAAAGACGACGTAATCGAGATTGAGGGCATCGTAACCGATGCACTGCCGAATGCAATGTTCACTGTTGACATTGGCAACGGTCACACCATTCTGGCACACATTTCCGGCAAGCTCAGAATGAATTTCATTAAGATCTTGCCCGGTGACAAAGTAACCGTACAAATGTCTCCTTATGA
>JAFYLN010000109.1 GCA_017537045.1 Oscillospiraceae bacterium
ACAGACCCATGGAGTCGATGACAGCGGTCAGATCCTGGAAGGTCTTGGACCAGAATGCCTTCTCGTTGGTGACGGTGCGATCCAGCTGGACGGGCAGACCGACAACTTCGGGAGCGATGGTGTAGCCACGGACATGGCAGCCGCCGCGGTTGGAGGTAGCGTAAGTAATGCCGATACCCTGAACGCCACGGGCATCGTAAGCGGGCATCTCCTGCTTCTTAACGGACATGGATACCTCGGGCATACCGTAGTGCTCGCACAGGCGGGCGGAGCCGGAGCTCATCAGCCAATCCAGTTCAGTCTTGGGATCGCCCATACGCTTGGTCCACTCGATCAGAGCGTGGGTGTTGCCCCATTCCAGAGGTGCGCCTGCGCAGTCCTCTTCCTTAATAGCGCCGCGCTGGTACAGCTCCATAGCCGCTGCGATGGTGCAGGGAACGGAGATGGCATCCAGACCGTACTCGTTGCACCACATGTTGGCTTCGTTGACAATGGCCAGGTCGTTGTTGCCGCAGTCAGCGCCATAAGCCCACAGGGGTTCGTACTCGGGACCGCCGACGACCTTGTCACCGACCTTGACCACACGGCCACAGGCGATGGGGCAGCGGTGGCAGGCACCAGCCTTAACCAGATACTTTTCAGCCAGCGCTTCGCCGGAAACATCTTCTGCTTTGTCGTAGTAAGCTTCCTGCCAGTTCTTGGTGGGAAGGCTGCCGACACCGTTGATGACGTTGACCAGAGATGCGGTGCCCAGTGCGCGCAGGCCACCGCCGGTCAGGCCGTTCTCACGGATGTTGACCATGACGTCCTTGTTGGCAGCCTTCAGAGCTTCAGCAGAAGCCAGAACCTCGTCAGCATTCTTCTTGGAAGCGGTGACAACGATGCCCTTCAGCTTCTTGGAGCCCATGACAGCGCCGACGCCGCTGCGGCCGGCAGCACGATCCTTGTCGTTCATGATAGCAGCCAGCAGAACCTTCTTTTCACCGGCGATACCGATAGACAGGACGGAGGAATCCTTGCCGTGCTTTTCCTTCAGCTTATCGTCCAGCTCTTCGGAGTACAGACCCAGGTACTCGCGTGCATCCAGCAGCTCGATCTTGTCGTCAACAATGTTGATATAAGTCCACTCGGGAGCTTCGCCTTCGACGATCAGAGCATCCCAGCCGGCGTACTTCAGCTTGGCACCCCAGATGCCGCCGGAATTGGAGCAGGCGATCATGCCGGTCAGAGGAGACTTGGTAACGACCATGTAACGGCCGGAAGAGGGAGCACCAGCGCCGGTCAGCGGGCCGGTCACATAAACCAGCTTGTTATCGGGACCCAGGGGATCGACAGTTGCGCAGCCTTCGTCGTAGACGATCTTGGTGCCCAGGCCACGGCCGCCGACAAACTTCTTGGCCAGATCGGTATCCAGCTTTTCAACAGTAACAGTGCCGGTGGTCAGGTTAATACGGGCGATTTTTTCGTAGTATGCGTATGCCATTGCAATACCTCCAAAAGTTTTGTATATCTTCACGATTTACAGTTTTCCGTTGTTGGATATTTTAATTATATTTGAAAATAAGTTTGACGCAAGGTGTGGCAACCATTTCCGTGCGAACTGATACGAAACCATTCCATCTTGTACGAAGCAAAACCGGCCAGGCATCATAACACCGCGTGAAATGATACGAATTTGCACGAAATGAAATATACTTCCTCCGGTAGTAGGTCTTGTAGAAGAATACAAAAAAGAGTATAATAGGAAATGAAAAATGTGAGCGTTTGCCCATAAGGAGGCCGGACCATGACACAGAACAAATCTCTTTCCACGCAGGAAGTTGCCCAGATTCTTCATGTCAGCAAGTCCACGATCTACGACTTGATTAAAAAAGGTGAGATCCACTCCTATAAGATCGGCCGGAAGGTTCGTTTTACGCAGGATGATGTGGATGCCTATATCGCCCGTTCCCGTCACGAGCATTCCACCCGCCCTGTGAAGAACACCGACACCCATTCCACGCTGCTGACTCCGGAAAAGCAGGAAGAACCGGAGCTGATCATCTCCGGTCAGGATGTGGTGCTGGATATTCTGGCAAACTATCTGCAGCAGGAGGGTATCAACACCGCCCGTACATACTTAAACAGCTTTGAAGGCCTGCTGTCTCTGTACCAGGACAATATCCATGTGGCAGCCTGCCATCTGTTCGACGGATTTGACTACAATACCTCCTTCGTCCGCTCTTTGATGCCCGGTGTTCCGGCGGTGCTGATCAATGTCAGCTACCGCACACAGGGCTTCTATGTGCAAAAGGGAAACCCTAAAAATATTAAGGGTTGGTCGGATCTGGGACGGGAGGATATTTCCGTGCTGAACCGCCGGGTTGGTTCTTCTGCCCGGATTCTCATGGATACCCAGTTGAAGCGGCTGGGAATTCCCGTTTCCAAAATCAAAGGCTACGACAAGATCATGAAGTCCCATCTGACTATGGCAGCAGCCATTGCCGCAGGAGAAGCGGATCTGGCGATCGGTACGGAGCGGATCTCCCGGCAGATTGAAAATCTGGACTTTATCCCGTTGCTGGAGGAGCGGTTTGACTTTGTCATCAAAAAGGAAATGGTGGAAACGGAAGCGGTTCAAAAGCTGATCAAGGTACTGCATGATCCTGTTTTCCGCAAAGAAATCGCGCACTTCTCAGGCAATGATTACCGGGATCTGGGCAAGGTCATCACGGAGGTATAAGATGCTACATGTAAAAACGCCGGAGGAAGTTCTGGCTTTAATCGAAAGTGAATTTGAAGCAGTTTCCAGTGCAGAACTTGTTTCTCTTGCCAGTGCCATGGGACGTGTGCTGGCAGAGGATATTGCCGCCACGGAATATGTTCCCGATTTTGACCGTTCCACCGTAGATGGCTATGCAGTTCGTGCCCGGGACACCTTCGGCTGCACCGATGCCATCCCCGCCATTCTTCCCCTGCAGGGTGAGGTCTTCATGGGCGAGGGTGCGGAATTCGCACTGAATCCGGAAGAATGTGTGGCAGTCCCCACCGGCGGCGCTGTCCCCAAGGGCGCGGACAGTGTGGTGATGGTGGAGTATACCGAGGACTATGGCGACGGCACCATCGGCATTTCCAAAGCCGCCGCCCCCGGCCAGAACATGATCTTCCGCGGTGACGATGTATTCCCCGGCAAGGTGATCCTGCAAAAGGGCAGAGTGCTGTCCAGCCAGGATATCGGTGCACTTGCCGCCATTGGCCGGGTTCAGGTTCCAGTGCGGAAGAAGCTGACAGTCGGTGTCATATCTACCGGCGATGAGCTGGTTCCGCCGGAAATTGTCCCCGGTTCCGGTCAGGTGCGGGATGTGAACAGTCCCATGCTGGAAGCCATGCTGATCTGCTTCGGTGTCAATGTCATCAACTACGGCATTGTTGCCGACAATGAAGCACTCCTTTCCGAAAAGGTACATCAGGCTGTGTCTGAATGCGATGCCGTGCTGCTCTCCGGCGGCAGCAGCGTAGGTGTAAAGGATGCCGCCTGCCGGATCATCGAATCCATGGGCAGCCTGCTGCTTCACGGCATCGCTATCAAGCCCGGCAAGCCCACCATTCTGGGCAAGGCAGGTTGCAAACCGCTGGTCGGTCTGCCCGGTCATCCGGTGGCTGCTTACTTTATCACGAAGCTATTTGTCTTGCCCCTACTGGGTAAGCTGACGGGCAGAAAACAGGAAAACTATACTGTCACCGCAACGGTCACCGAAAGCATCGGTGCCAACCATGGCCGTGCCCAGTACCAGTGCTGCCGTTTGGAACGCAAAGACGGTGAATTGTATGCTTACCCCATCCGCGGCAAATCCGGTCTCATCACCACCCTGGCAGGTGCAGACGGCTATTTCTGCATCGGCCGGGACTGTGAGGGATTGCCTAAGGGCGCCGAAATTCAAGTGACGATTTCACAGGGAGACTAATGATTATGGGATTTGAATATTTGACCAACATTCCCCTTGCCAAGGCAAGAGAAGATTATCTGAACCTGCTGCGCAGCCATGGCTTCGGCTCCAAGACCGAAGTGATCCCCGTATGGGATGCCTGCGGCCGGGTCACTGCCCATGCCGTCTATGCCCACATCTGCGCGCCCCACTATGCCGCCAGTGCCATGGACGGCGTGGCAGTAAGTGCAAAAGATACCTTCGGCGCTACGGAAACTACCCCCATTACCTTGAATCCCGGTCAGTTCGTCGTACTGGACACCGGCGATCCCATTCCCGAAAACTGCGACGCTGTCATCATGGTGGAAGACATTGTAAAGAACGAGGACGCTACCATTACCATCCACGCCGCTGCCGCACCCTGGCAGCACATCCGTCAGATCGGCGAAGATATCTGTGCCGGCGAAATGATCCTGCCCTCCCATATGATGGTCTCCCCCTCTGCCATCGGTGCCATGCTCGCCGGCGGCGTGCTGGAAGTGGAGGTCATCCGCAAGCCCCTGGTGGGCATCATCCCCACCGGTGATGAGATCATTCCGCCCTGCACCGATCCCAAGCCCGGTGATATTCTGGAATTCAACGGTTCCATTTTCTCTGCCATGGTTCGCCAGTGGGGTGCAGAAGCCAAGGTCTATCCCATCGTTCCTGATAAGTTCGATCAAATTAAAGCCATGGTTGCCAGAGCAGCTTCCGAATGCGATCTGGTGATCCTGAACGCCGGTTCCTCCGCAGGCCGCGAGGATTTCTCCGCAAGAGTCATCCGGGAACTGGGTGAAGTGCTGTACCATGGCATTGCCATGAAGCCCGGCAAGCCCGCCATTCTGGGCTGTCAGGGGGAAAAGCCCATTCTGGGTGTCCCCGGTTATCCCGTTTCCGGTATCATCGTCATTGAGCAGCTGCTGAAGCCTCTGATCGATCATTGGCTGAAGGTGCCTGCCCAGCACAGTCAGTACGCCAAGGCAATTCTGACCCGTCCTGTAGTTTCCGGCTTGAAGTACGAAGAATTCGTCCGCGTCCGCATGGGCTATGTGGGTGATAAGCTGATGGCTTCCCCCTTGAGCCGCGGCAGCGGTGTGGTTTCTTCTTTCATGAAGGCTGACGGCATTCTGGAAGTGCCTCAAGGCCTGGAAGGCTATGAAGCAGGCGCGGAAATCAACGTCCGGCTGCTGAGTTCTGCGGACAAACTGAAAAATACCGTTGTGGTCATCGGCAGCCATGATCCTCTGCTGGACGAGCTGGGGGATATGCTCCATGTGGCTGATGACAATGTTTACATGAGTTCTTCCCATGTGGGTTCCATGGGCGGCATCATGGCAGTGCGCCACGGCGAAGCCCATGCCGCAGGCTGTCATCTGCTGGATACTGCCACCGGTGAATATAACCTTGCCTTTATCCGCAAATATTTCCCCAAGGGCGGCGTGAAGCTGATCCGCTGCGTGGGTCGTCAGCAGGGTCTGATGGTTGCAAAGGAAAATCCTCTGAACATTCAGAAATTCTCTGACATCGCAAAGGAAGGCATCCGCTATGTCAACCGCCAGAAAGGCTCCGGCACCCGGATTCTTACCGATTACCTGTGCAAGCAGGAGAATTTGGACACTGCCGCCATCTACGGTTACGACCGGGAAGAGCTGACCCACACTTCCGTGGCGGTTCAGATTGCCAGTGATAGCGCTGATGCGGGCATGGGTATCTATTCCGCGGCAAAGCTCTATGATCTGGACTTCATTCCCATCTGCATTGAGGAATACGATTTAATCGTACCCGACCACGCCTGGGACACCCCTCAGGTGCAGCAGATGATCGGCGTGCTGAAGAGTAAGGAATTTAAAGAAAAGATTCTTGCCATGGGTGGCTATACGGTCGAAAACCCTGGCGAGATTATCGAAATCAACTGATATGAAGCATTATGATGCCATCGTCATCGGCGGTGGAATCTTGGGCTGTATGGCCATGCGGAACCTGCGCCGATGGAACATCTCTACATTGCTCCTTGAAAAAGAAGAGGATGTCTGCACGGGTATCACCCGAGCCAATTCTGCGGTTTGTTATGCTGGTTATGACAATAAACCCGGCAGTCTGAAAGCTGAACTGACCGTTCGGGGAAATGCCAATATGGGAAAGCTCTGCGGGGAACTGGAAGTTCCCTTCTCCCGCTGCGGCTCCCTGCTTGTGACCTACGACACAAACTCCATCCCTAAAATGGAACGGAAGCTCCGTAACGGTATCAAAAACGGTGTTCCGGGCTTGCGTCTGATCTCCGGCGCGGAGGCGGAAACCATGGAGCCCATGTTAAGAAAAGGTGTTGCAGCGGCTCTCTACGCGCCCAGTACCGGAACGGTGAATCCATGGCAATTGGGCATCGCAGCCTTTGAAAATGCGCTGCAAAACGGCGCGCAGGCAAAGTTCAATACGGAAGTGACGGGTATCGAAATCGTGGAGGGAGGTTTTGACGTAAAAACGCCGGAGGATGCCTACCACGCTAAAATAGTCTTCAACTGCGCAGGTCTGTTTGCGGACAAGGTGCATGAACTGGCCTTTCCTCCAGATGTCCGTCTGATGCTGGACAGTGCAGAATATCTGGTGCTGGACCGTCATGCGCAAAGACCCTCCCGGATCATTTTTCATCAGGCACAGAGCTGCGGCAAAGGTATCACCGCCATTCCCTGCACCGAGGGTAATCTGCTGGTCAGCGGCGTGCGAAAGCCCCTGTACAAGCCCTTTGCCACCACCGCCCAAGGTCTGCAGGAGCTGTATACCGCCACCGGAGAATTGCTGCCGGAAACGGATCTGGGTATGGTAATCCGCTCCTTTGGTGCGGTACGTCCCAATCCCTACACGGAAACAGGCGAGAGCCTCCACGATTTTTTCATTCAGAATCCGGCACCGGGCTTTTACAGCCTCATCGGTATCAAGACTCCGGGACTGACCGCATCGGGTGAACTGGGTCTGTATCTGGCAAAACAGGCGGCTGACTATCTGGGAGCAGAGCGAAACACCGCCTTTTCTCCCCGGCGTCCGGCTATCTCCAAAAAAGATGAACCGGACTACTACGAAATCGTCTGCCAGTGCGAACACATCAGCCGTGGTGAAATTCTGGAAGCGATCCGCAGGGGTGCCACCACTGTGGATGGCGTGAAACGGCGCCTCGGCACCGGTATGGGATGCTGTCAGGGTGGCCGCTGTATGGGAGAAATTGCAAAATTATTGAGAAAGACGGGAGCCAATCCCCACCCGTTATAAGAGGTAGCTTATGATAGACAAATTAGGCCGGGATATTACTTATCTGCGGATCTCTCTGACGGACAAGTGTAATCTGCGCTGCCGGTACTGTATGCCGGAAGAGGGTGTGTGCAAACGCTCCCACCACGAAATGATGAGCGAGGACGAGGTAGTCACAGCAGTGGAAGTGGCCGCAGCGCTGGGTATTCATAAGGTGCGCCTTACCGGCGGGGAACCTCTGGTGAAAAAGAACATTGTTTCCATCTGCCGCCGGGTCGCGGCAGTGGAGGGCATCCGGGAGGTCTGCCTGACCACCAACGGCATTCTGCTTCCGGAGCTTGGGAAACAGTTAAAGGAGGCCGGAGTCAGCCGTTTAAATCTCAGCCTTGACACACTTGTTCCGGAGAAGTATGCTTATATTACCCGCATTGGCACTCTGGAACAGTTCCAAAAGGGGCTGGAAGCTGCTCTGGAAGCCGGATTTGAAAAAGTGAAGATCAATGCGGTGCTGATCGGCGGCTTCAACGACGATGAGATCGAAGACCTTGCCAGACTGACCATGGAATATCCCGTGGATATGCGTTTTATTGAATTGATGCCCATTCAGGATCATGATGAATTCGGTGCGTCTGCTTATGTTCCCTATTTCAAAGTGCTGGAAAAATTGCCGCAAGCCCTTCCGGTGGAACACGATGGCAGCGTTGCCAAGCTCTACCGGCTGCCCGGTGCAAAGGGAAACATTGGTCTGATCAGTCCCATCAGCGCCCATTTCTGCGGCGAATGCAACCGCCTTCGGCTGACCGCGGACGGCAAACTGAAGCCATGCCTCCACGCGCCGGACGAGTATTCCATTAAGGGTCTGGACCGGGAGGGCATGAGGGCCGTCTTTGAGCAGGCCATCTGGAACAAGCCAGCATGGCATGGCGATCTGGATGCCATCAACCGCTCCAGAGCGGGTCGGAATATGAACGAAATCGGAGGTTGAGTTATGAGTGACTTTACCCATTTTAATGAACAGGGTCGCGCCAAGATGGTGGATGTGGGCGAGAAACCCATCTCCCAGCGTGTGGCAGTTGCCGCAGGCCAGGTTCTGGTCAATGATAAGACCTTTGCGCTGATTCAGTCCGGCGGCATGAAGAAGGGCGATGTGCTGACCGTTGCCCAGATTGCCGGTGTTATGGGTGCCAAGCGCACCCCGGATATTATTCCCATGTGCCACCCCATTTTGATGGACGGTATCAATCTGGAGCTTTCTCTGGACGAGGAGAAAAAATCAGTGGAGATCAAGGCCACCGTTTCCTGCGACGGAAGAACCGGCGTGGAAATGGAGGCCCTGACAGCGGTTTCCACCGCTGCGCTGACGGTTTACGATATGTGTAAGGCTGTCCAGAAGGATATGGTCATTACCGACATCCGTCTGCTGAGCAAAACCGGCGGTGTCCACGGTGATTACAAACGGGAGGAATGAGTATGTATACAGCAGCAGTCATCACCATCAGCGACAAGGGCTACCGCGGTGAACGGCCGGACACCAGCGGTCCCAATCTGGTAGAGATTCTGAAGGAAAAGGGCTTTGATGTAACCTACACCTGCATCATTCCTGACGAACGGGAAATGATCAGGGGCGAACTGGTCAAATGCGCCGACGAGCTGGGCATTGCGCTGGTACTGACCACCGGCGGCACCGGCTTCTCGCCCCGGGATATTACCCCCGAAGCGGCTATGGACATCATCGAGCGTCCCACCCCCGGCATTCCTGAAGCCATGCGGGCGGAGTCCATGCGGATCACCCCCAAGGGCTGCCTGAGCCGCTCTGTGGCAGGCATCCGGAGGCGCACCCTGATCATCACCCTGCCCGGCAGCAAAAAAGCAAGTCAGGAGAATATTCTGGCGGTCATTGACCCCGTGGCTCACGGTCTGGATATGCTCTACTCCGAGGGCAGCGCCGACTGTGCCAAGTAAAAACAGGCAGTAAAAATCCCCTGCATCAGCAGGGGATTTTTTCATACATCAAACCGATTATAGCTTTCAAAACAGTCCAGACAGAGCTTCCTGCCGCCTGCGATCCTGATCCAGTTGGCACCGGTCTTTTCGCCGCAGCATTCACAGTTGTAGCTGTCGAAGATTTTGGCAGGGGTAGGCAGTGGGATACGGGTGGGCATTACATCAAATAGCTGCTCGCAGCTTCTGTCGAAATAATAGCTCTGAGATTCCTCAGGGGTCATATTCAGAGGCTTTGGCTTGAGGACAAGACGGACGGATTCTCCTGTTGCCCGGTTATAGAAAGAGAAAGCCTGCTTGCCGGTCATGTGAAACAGCAGATTGCCTTTGCCGATGCTGCAGCCCAGCATCACCTGAATGGCATCCACACCGCAGGCATCGTTTTCGGAAATGCACACCACCTGTTCATTGTCGGAGAAGGAAATGTTCAGCAGCTTCATGGCATATTCCGCCGCCGCATACCCGATCCGCAGGCCGCCGCAGCGGTGACCGTGGAACTCCACGCACTTTTCCCAAAGATCCATGTCAATTCAACTCCGTTTCCACAACACATTCGTTCTTGACCCGGCTGACCAGATATTGCAGTGCATCCACCACTCTGGGACGGATGTCGCCGCCGATGAGGACGTACATGATATCGTCACCCATGGAAAGCGCCCCCTCGTTGAGCCAAACCTTGATGTAATAGATGCCCTCCATTTTGTAGGTGTCCGCAATGACTGCGTTGACCTTTTCTTCGTCATAGGAGAAGATCATACCGGTAACTTCCCTGGTATTCTCTTCTCCGTAGCGCACTTTGGCCTTGGCGGTCTGGCGGACAGTGCCATTGTGGGTCAGGTACATACCGCACAGCGGGGCGGTTTCGTGCGCCTTGGCTTCTTTCAGCCAGGCATCAATAGAAGGAATGGGTTTGCTCATAGCTCAACCTCCGGTGGATAAGAATTGGATGAAATAGCGGTGATAGATATTTTCCACGTCAGCATTTTCACCCTCCATGTGAATACGGATGCGCTTGGCTGCCCAGACCCCCATACCCTTAGGTTTCAGTTCCGTTAGCGTAATACGGCATGTGCCGAAGATGAAACAGTTGATGCTTTCTTCAGTCACATCCTCCTGCTCCCGGAAAAAGGCGCGGGCGCGCTGGATGGAAACACTCCAGGTTTCTTCTTTCATCATAACAATCACCCCAGTGCTATCATACACCAACTTGCATCAAAAAGAAAGATGAAAAGCTATTGAAATTGACAAATTTCTGTGGTATACTGACTTGGTAAACGAACCTCGCGTTGCGAGGGGACATAGCGTTTTGTAAAGCTGGTGGACGAGCCTCTTTCCAAAAGCACAAAGGTTACGCAGTAACTGCACCCTTTTTGCTTCGGGATGGGTTCGTTTTTTTATTACCAAAAACTGGAGGAAGAAAAATGAAAAAGCTGATTTCCCTGCTGCTGGCTCTGATCATGGTTCTGGGCATGGCAGCCTGCGGTGCTGCTCCCACACCCACCACCGCTCCCTCTGAGCCCGCTCCCGCTCCTACTGCCGTTCCCACCGAACCCGTACCTGCTCCCACCGCTGCGCCCACCCCCACCGATCCCGTTCTGAGTGTTGATACCTGCATTCTGATGGAAACTGACAACGACATGCTGAACACCTACTCCATCATTGCTGTCAACCCCGACGCTCCCTTCGTGGATGCTGACGGCAAAGAAGCCAAGAAGGATGGCATCGCGCTCAATACCGCCGGTGCTGATGCTCTGATCCAGTGGCTGCTGAGCGAAGAAGCTCTGAAGCTGGCCGGCGAATTCGGCATGGGCGACGAGTACCTGTTCTACATTCTGGACGGCGCGCCCAAGTATGAAGGTGAGATCCCCGCTGCTACCGAAGAGACCAAGGTCATCCGCCTGTCCACCACCACTTCCGTCAACGACTCCGGTCTGCTGGGTTATCTGCTTCCCGTCTTCAAGGAGAAGTACGGCTATGAGGTCGAAGTTTTCTCCAAGGGCACCGGTATTTCCATCAACAATGCAAAGATGGGCAATGCTGACCTGATTCTGGTTCACTCCAAGAAGCAGGAAGAAGCTTTCATCGAGGCTGGTTTTGGCCGTGTTGTGGAAGGTTTCGAGGCTGAGCGCATTTCCTTCCTGTATAACTTCTATGTTCTGTGCGGTCCCTCCACTGACCCCGCAGGCGTTAAGTCCGCCGCTTCCGTCAAGGACGCTTTCAAGGCAATTGCTGATGGCAAGTACACCTTCATCTCCCGCGGTGACAACTCCGGTACCCACACCAAGGAGCTGGCTCTGTGGCCCGCTGATCTGGGTATCACTGCAGAAGCTGCCTCCTTCGCTGCTTATACCGAGTGGTACAATTCCGCCGGTGCCGGTATGGGCATTTGCCTGTCCATGGCTGAGCAGATGGGCGCCTACATCCTGACCGACAAGGCCACCTTCCTGACCTTCCAGGCCAACGGCGGCGATATGGGTTGATGCGGCAGGCTGCCGCTGACCATGCGTAACGAATCATCGGTATTCGCTGCACCATTGGATACCGCTCGATTCGTTCCTGCGTCAAAATCTGCAACCCATTATTGCAATTTACAATCAAATCCGTTAAAATAATCCCGTGGGAACTTTTCCCACGGGATTTCTTAAAGAAAGGGGCAAAAATAGTGAAAACTTCCGTGATCAAGGCAATTCAGCTGATTCTTTCCATGGATGCAGAATTGCTGGACATTTTGAGCGTCACAGCCGAAATGAGCATCCAAAGTTCCATCCTTGCCCTTTTGATCGGTGTTCCTCTGGGTATTGTGCTGGGTGCATGTAAATTCCCCGGACGCAATGTCCTGCTGGTGACAAACCGCACGCTCATGGGCATGCCCCCTGTGGTTTGCGGTCTGTTGTTCTTTATGCTTTTTTCCGGCGTTGGTCCCTTTGGCTATATGAAGCTGCTGTTTACGGTCAAAATCATGGTTCTGGCGCAGATCGCGCTAATCACGCCCATCGTAGTAGGAACTATGGAGACCTATGTGTCGGCCATTGCACCCGCAGTACGGGAAACAGCAAAAGGACTGGGGCTTGGCGGCCTTAAAACATTTCTGCTGCTGTGCAATGAGTGTGTTTACCAGATCATCTCGGCTTATTTGCTGGCGTTCTCCCGCTCGATTGCAGAGGTGGGTGCAGTATCCATGGTGGGCGGTGCCATTGCATGGAAGACCAATGTCATGACCACAGCCATCATGCAGCACACCAGCCGTGGCAATTTCACTCTGGGTGTGGCGCTGGGTCTGATTCTGTTGAGCCTGTCTTTGATCATCAATATTGTGATTTCCCTGCTGCAAAGGAGGCTGAGCCGGTGAAAATTCTGCCTTTTTCCATGACCTACGACGGACGTACCGTTCTGGACTTCCCCGGTATGGAATTGCAGCCGGGTAAGATCTACGCCATCATCGGTGCCAACGGCAGCGGTAAATCCACTTTCGCAAAAATTCTGGCAGGGATTGTGGGTGCGGATAAAAAGGGAAAGCATCTGGACGGCGGCTGCATCGGCTATATGCCCCAGAAAAACTACGCATTCCGCATGAGCACAAAATCCAACATTCTTTTAAACGGCACAGATGTGCAGCGTGCTGAGGAATTGATGGATGCACTCCATATCCGCCATCTGGAAAACAAGCGGGCAGATAAGCTTTCAGGCGGTGAAACCGCCCGCATGGCACTGGCGCGGTTGATGATGAAACCGTACGATCTGGCGGTTCTGGACGAACCCACGGCTGCCATGGATATGGAAACCACCATTCTTTCCGAAAATCTGATCACGTCTTATGTAAAAGAAACGAATTGCACCTTGATTCTTGTGACCCACAGCCTGCAGCAGGCGCGCCGCATTGCAGATGAAGTGCTGTATTTCCACAAGGGCGAACTGGCGGAAGCCGGTAAAAAGGCGCAGGTGCTGACACAGCCTGCCTGTGAAAAGACCCGCCAGTTTCTGGATTTTTACGGTGTATAGGTGGGGCGAAGAATATGCTGCGAAAACTTTATATTGAACCCACAACCAAATGCAACCTCAACTGCAAAATGTGCTTCCGTCATACATGGTTTGACGAGCCTATCTGTGACCTTTCGCTGGAGGATTACCGCCATGTTCTGGACACCATGCCGAAAACTGTAGAAACCATTTTCTTCGGTGGCATGGGCGAACCCCTGTTCCATAAGGATATTCTTGAGATGATCCGTCTGGCTGCGGAAACCGGTGCGGAGGTGGAGCTGCTGACCAACGGCACCCTGCTGACAGAAAAGATGATTTACGGCATTCTGGAGGCCGGTCTGACACGGCTCTGGATTTCCATTGACGATCTGGAAACCGATTCTTCCATCCATACCGGAAATAACGCAGGCGGCGACCACTCCGGTCACAACCATTCCGGCTTGGTGCTGAGTAATATAAGAATGCTGAACAAGCTCCGGCAGAAGGGTTTAAGCAGTATTTCTCTGGGCATCACCTTTGTTGCCATGAAGAGCAACGTCCATCAGTTGGCAAAGCTCCCCTTCTTCATTGCCCAGCATCTGGTGGATGAGGTGAATGTGTCCAATATTTCTCCCACGGATGAAGCATCTCAGAATGAACTGCTGTACACGGGTCTGGTGAATATGTACACCGGCCCCGGCAAGGGCAGCGTGCTGCCCACGGTGCGGCTGCCTTTCTTCGATCTGAATATTCCTGAAGCAGCCGATGGTATCACCAGCCTCATGCGCAAGCAGAATTTTGATCTCTATTTCAACGACCAGCCGGTGCTGCGGAAAACGGGCTACTGCAAATTTGTCCGGGAGGGCATGACCTTTGTCCGTGCCGATGGCGAGGTATGTCCCTGCATGGCGCTGCTGCACAACGGATATACCTATATGCACAGCATCCGCCGGAAGATCGTCCACTGCTCCTTCGGCAATATCAGGGAGCAGCCTTTGGCTGATGTGTGGAACAGCGGGGAGTACAAGACCTTCCGAAGAAAGTTTGATGAATTTGATTTTGCTTCCTGTCTGTACTGCGGCCATTGTGAACTTTTTGAGGAGAATCAGGAGGACTGCATCGGCAACACCCACCCCGCCTGCGGCGGCTGTCTCTGGGCAGAGGGTGTGCTGAGCTGCCCTTAAACGCTAAAGCGACACTGGTTTTCATTGGTCAACCAGTGTCCTTTTATGTTTTTGATGGTATTTTGTACGGCACCTATCTGCGTACACAGTTTCGGTTTGGTGTAACCCCGATTCTCCCGGGTCAAAAAATTCTATTATAATAACAGCCGCCGGTTGGATGACCGGCGGCTGTATCTGTTTTTCTCCTGTGTCTCGCTTACATCAGTCCCATGCACCAGATCACCACAAGGGCGATCCATACTTTTTTATTCACCAAAGCCCTTGGGATTTTTGCTCTGCCAGTTCCAGGAATCGCGGCACATATCCATCAGGCTCTTCTCTGCTTTCCAGCCGAGAATTTTCTCACTTTTGGCAGGGTCTGCATAGCAGGTGGCGATATCACCTGGCCGGCGTTCTACAACACGATAGGGCAGGTTCAGGCCGTTAGCCTCATTAAAGGCCTTGACCATATCCAGCACGGAGTAGCCCGTGCCGGTGCCGAGGTTGAAGACTTCACACCCCTGATTGTTTTGGGCATACCTGACAGCCGCCACATGACCCCTGGCAAGGTCGACCACATGGATATAGTCGCGGACACCGGTGCCGTCATGGGTATTGTAATCGTTGCCGTAGACGCTCAAAAATTCCCGGCGGCCGATGGCGACCTGCGTGATATAGGGCATCAGGTTGTTGGGAATTCCCCGGGGATCTTCGCCGATGTCACCGCTTTCATGGGCGCCGATGGGATTGAAGTAGCGCAGCAGTACGATGCTCCATTCCTTATCGGCGTGAGCCATACCGGATAGGATCTGCTCAGTCATGTACTTGGTCCAGCCGTAAGGATTGGTGCAGTTTCCGGTGCGGGAGGTTTCCCGCAGGGGCATTTCATTATCGGCGGTATAGACCGTAGCAGAGGATGAGAAGATGATGTTCTTCACGTGAGCCTCCTCCATGGCCTTGGTCAGTACCAATGTGGAATTGAGGTTGTTATCGTAATACTTCCACGGAATGGACACGGACTCACCCACGGCCTTCAGACCGGCAAAATGGATGACACAGCCAATCTCATTTTCCGCAAAGATCTTCCGCAGCAGTGCTTCATCCCGGACATCACCTTCATAAAATTTTAGGTTCTTGCCTGTCAGCTTCTGCACCCGGTTCAGGGATTCCGGATTGGAATTGCACAGATTGTCAATGACCACCACACCGTAGCCGCTGTTTAACAGTTCCACGCAGGTGTGGGAGCCGATATAACCGGCGCCGCCGGTAACCAATACGTTCATAATAGCTCCTTCGTCAAACCATTTCTACGCCGCCCTGGGGACGGATGCTCAGTACATGGCAGGCGCCCTTGCCCAGCGCACCATCGATGCCGGCAACGAAGCTGTCCAGCAGGTCATTGGGGACAAAGGCCTGCACCGTACCGGCAAAGCCGCCGCCGTGAACACGGTAGGCACCACGGCCTTCCAGATAGTGCTCACACAGTGCCAGCGCTACCGCCACATCCTGATGAGCCTTGTAACCAGCGGGAATCACGTTCTGCAGGTACATGTAGGAGGAGTAGCCGCTCTGCTTCACAAGAGAGAGGAACTTATCAAAATCACCTTCCCGCAGGGCTGCCACCTGCTGGGGAACACGGGCGTTCTCCTGATAGAAGTGGATGGCGCGCATCACTGCACGGTCACCACAGGCCTTGCGGATCTCAGGGATGGCCGCAAAGAAAGCTGCTTCATCGATCTCGGTCAGCACTTTCTTGCCAAGGTATGCAGCAACAGCCTTCATTTCGCCGGGAACAGCGGCATACTCGTCGGTCAGGTCTGCATGGTCAGCGCCGGAATCGATGATGCACAGGGCATGGCCGCAGGCACTAAAATCGAAGTCAACCGGTTCGATGACGGGCTTGCCCGCTTCGAAGAAATCAATGGTAACCAGATTGCCCACGGCGGAAGCCGTCTGATCCATCAGGCCGCAGGGCTTGCCGAAGAACACATTCTCCGCATACTGGCCGATCATGGCAATCTCAGGCTGGGATACCTTTCCTTCAAAGAACAAACCGTTGATGACGGTGCCGATGAGCACCTCAAAAGCAGCAGAGGAGGACAGGCCGCTGCCGGGCAGAACCGTGGACTCGCAGTAAGCATCAAAACCCTCCACTTTGCAGCCCAGTTGTGCAAAGCGGGCTGCCACACCACGGATCAGAGCAGGGGTGGAATTGATCTCAGATTCCACAGGTTCCAGATTGCTCAGTTCCACCACGCTCAGCGGATAGCCCTTGGACTGGATGCGAATGGTGTTCGTACCATTGGGGCGCACTGCAGCAACCGTGTCCAGATTTACTGCCCCGGCCAGCACGCGGCCGCGCTGGTGGTCAGTATGGTTACCGCCGATCTCCGTACGGCCAGGTGCGGAGAAATAGCGTTCGGGCATGCCGTCAAAGGATGCAGCAAAGCCGGCATCCAGTGCAAGCTTCATATTGGATTCCAGAGTTAGAGCAGGTACAGACATGGTATTTTCCTCCCGTTGTCGATTTATAGTCATATTATACATTTCATTTTTGAAAAAAGAAATATCGAAATGCTGAAATTCAGGCTATTTGATACCGCATTTTTGCAGAACCTGCGTAGTGGTCAGGCCTTCGTCCTGCCACACCAGTTCCGGCAGTTCAAAGGGCAGCTCTGCGCAGCCGGACAGCAGGATCAACTGGTAATTCTTACGGATTCTTCCCACATTACTGGTCACAGACTCCCGAATCGAGGCCTTGGAAATGTTCTGTGCATTTTCCAACAGGTTTTGCAGGTCTCCGAAGCTGTTTATCAGCTCCGCAGCCGTTTTCGGGCCAACCTTGGGAACACCGCGGATATTATCCGATGCATCACCGGTCAGGGATTTATACGCCGCATACTGCTGCGGCGCGATGCCCAGCTTTTCGCGGATATAGGCGCAGTCGCAAATCTGGGAGGATTTCCCCCGGTAGCGCAGGATGCAGACACGCTCCGTAATGAGCTGGTAAAAATCACTGTCCTGAGAGGCGATCACCACATCCATGGTTTCACCGCAGGCTTTTGCGTAGCCCGCGATCCAGTCGTCCGCTTCGCACCCTTCCGTTTCCCGGTAGCAGATCCCCAACTCATCCAGCGCCGTATAAATATCCGGCAGTTGGGAAAAGGGGGTGTCCTCCTCTTCCCAGCCGTTGTAGTCCGTGCGGTTGCTTTTATAGTCTTCATCCAATTCCCGCCGGGGATTGGCAGTTTCTCCATCAAAGACGGCCAGCACATGGGTGGGCTTCGTCATGCGGATGATCTTCAGCAGCGCGCCGACGAATCCCAGCGTACCCTGAATTGCCTTACCTTTTTCGTTCACAATTCTGGCAGGCATACCGAAAAACATCTGAAACAGCAGGTTGCTGCCGTCCACAATCAGCAGTTTATCCATATTTATTTCCTTTTTTTCATCATTTTTTCTGATTGGCAAACGCTTAAAAATACTGTATAATCTAGTGTTCGGCAGAATACTGCCGTAACAGAAACGAGGTGTACCTATGAACTATGAATCTCTTTCCGACGAACTGACCTGCCGCATTGAACACGACCGGAAAAGCGACGCATATATCCGCTCTGGTTTTGATGACCGCAATGCCCTGCGCCGCCGCCCGGAGAATACGGAACGTATTACCATCTGGCGCCCCGCCTTTGCTCACGATATCGACCGGATCATTCACTGTCCTTATTATAATCGTTACAGCGATAAGACGCAAGTTTTTTCTCTGATTCGAAACGATGACATCACCCGCCGCAGCCTCCATGTGCAGCTGGTTTCCCGCATTGCCCGCACCATCGGCAGTGCCTTGAACCTGAATCAGGATCTGATCGAGGCCATTGCGCTGGGTCATGATATGGGGCATACCCCCTTCGCCCACTCCGGTGAAGTATATCTGGATGAGCTTTACTACAAGCACGGCGGGCGGCATTTCAATCACAGCATCCATTCTGTCCGTGTGCTGGACGGTATCTTCCCCATCAACATCAGCCTGCAGGTGCTCGACGGCATTGCCTGCCACAACGGCGAGATTGAGCTGGAGGAGTATACCCCTGTGGAACTGGCTTCCTTCGCCGATTTCGATGCCATGGTCGAAAGCTGCTATATGGACAAAAAACAGGTAAAGTGCCTGATGCCGTCCACGCTGGAGGGTGCTGTGATGCGTATTTCCGACATTATTGCCTATCTTGGCCGGGACCGTCAGGATGCGGTGCGCATCAATGTGATAGATCAGGACGATTTTGACCATACGGTGATCGGCTCCATCAATTCGGAGATCATCAATAATCTGGTAGTCAATATCATCGAAAACAGCTACGGAAAGCCCTATATCCGTCTGGACCAGGAGCATTTTGATGCACTGAAACAGGCGAAAAAGGAGAATTACTCCCGCATTTACGAAAGCGCTGCCACCCGCGCCAAGCTGGACACCACCGCAAAGCCCATGATGGGTGAGATCTACGGGCAGATGCTGTCCGACCTGCGACTGGGCAAGACCTACTCCCCCATTTTCCGCCACCACATCGACTACATCAACAATGCCCGCTACCATCGGGAGGTGCCTTACGGCAAGGAAGACCCCAACCAGATCGTTGTGGACTATATTGCCAGTATGACCGATGACTATTTCATCGATCTGCACCATTACCTGTTCCCCGACAGCAGCTACAAGGTGGAATATACCGGTTATTTTCATGATTACAAATGAGGTAAACCCATGTTTGAAGCAATTTTAAAAGAAGTCAAGGCCTTTGATACCATCATCCTCCACCGTCACAGCCGCCCCGACGGTGATGCCATGGGCAGCCAGATCGGCATGAAGCATCTGCTGTTGGAAAATTTCCCCGAAAAGAAGGTCTATATGGTAGGCGATGATGCCGGCTATCTGGGCTTTATGGAAGACAGTGCCATGGACGAGATCACCGACAAAACCTACGACGGCGCTCTGGCCATGGTTCTGGACTGCGGCTCTGCCCATCTGATCAGCGACGGCCGCTGGCAGAAGGCAGCGCGCACCGTGCGGTTCGACCACCACATCTTCTCCGGCAAATTTACCGATGTGGAAGCGGTGGATTCCAGTTACGAAAGCTGCTGCGGTCTTGTGGCACAGTTTGCCATGGATTGCGGTCTGCGGCTGAACCGGCTCGCGGCAAAAAGCCTGTACACCGGTATGCTGACTGATTCCGGCCGTTTCCGCTACGACAGCACCACGGCACGCACCTTCCGTCTGGCATCCTTTTTGATGGAACAGAGGATCGACACCAATGAGATTTTCCGTCATTTATACGCTGAGACCTTTGAAAGCAAGAAAATGAAGGCGGAATTTCTGCTGAAAATCCGGTTTACACCCAACCGCGTCGCTTACATTTACACCACGAAAGAAGAAGTGGCTGCCATGCATGTCAGTACGTTTACCGTTTCCCGCGGCATGGTCAACACCATGGCTGACATCAAGGGTACGGATATCTGGGTCAATTTCACAGAAACCGATGAGGGCGTGCTCTGTGAACTGCGTTCCGCCGTTCCCAATATCAACCCCATTGCAGTCAAATACGGCGGCGGCGGGCATGCCAAAGCCAGCGGTGCCACCGTGGCTGACCGGGAAGCCGCCATGCAGATGCTCCACGACTTGGACAATTTAGCAGGAGAATACCAATGAATCACGAAATCAAGCAACAAATTCTGAACAAAATCAAAGAAAATAGCCGCATCATGCTCTTCCGCCACATCCGCAACGACGGCGACTGTGTCGGTGCCACCAAGGGTCTGAAGCAGCTCATCCGGTGTACCTGGCCGGAAAAGGAAGTTTACATCATCGATGCTGATACCGCCGAGTATCTGAAATTTCTCGGCCCCGAGGATGCGGAAGTTTCCGACGAATTCTACGCCACTGCTCTCGGAATCGTGCTGGACACCGCTTCCGAAGCACGCATCTCCAACAAGAAGTACAAGCTCTGCAAGGAGCTGATCAAGATTGACCACCATATCCCGCTGGAAACCTACGGTGACCTGCAGTGGGTGGAGGAAGAGCGCTCCTCCTGCTGCGAAATGGTGGTGGATTTCTACCGTACCTTTGCGGAAGAATTGCAGTTGGATTCCTATGGCGCAACCTGCCTCTATACTGGCATGGTGACGGACTCCGGCCGCTTCAAGTATTCCAGCGTCAACGGCGACACCCTGCGCTGCGCGGCGGCTCTGCTGGATATCGGCATCGACACCGATACCCTCTTTGCCCATCTTTACCTGAACAGCTACGATGCCCTGAAATTCGCTGCTTATGTCTACGAGCAGATGCAGCAAACTGAAAACGGTGTCGCCTACATTGTTGTGGACCGGGTCATGCAGGAGCAGTTCCATCTGACACTGGAACAGGCCAGCGCCTGTGTCAATGATCTGGACTCCATCCATGGCTGCATCGCATGGATCGCCTTCATCGAAACCGGCGATGTACAGAACACCATCCGTGTCCGTCTGCGTTCCCGTTTTGTCCATATCAACTCCATTGCAGAAAAATACCGCGGCGGCGGCCATGCCTGTGCCAGCGGCGCAACGCTCTATGGCCGTGAGGAGATTGATATGCTGCTGCGTGATGCTGATGCGCACATCAAAGAATACAAAGAAACACACGAGGGCTGGCTATGAGAATCCTGATTACAAATGACGACGGTGTAAGCGCGGAACAGTTGGTTCCCTTGATCAAGTGGTGCCGGAAGCTGGGCGATGTAACCACCTTTGTACCCAAATTTGAGCAGAGCGGCAAGAGCCACGGCTTCGAGATCCATAAGCCTTTCGAAGCAAAGCAGGTGGAGCTGGAGGAGGGCATCACCGTATGGACGGTGGATTCCACACCTGCCGACTGCGTCCGTCTGGCCGTACTGGGGCTGGGTATGGAATTTGACCTGGCGATCTCCGGCATCAACCGCGGACTGAACATCGGTGCGGATATGATGTATTCCGGTACCGTGGGTGCCGCCTGCGAGGCTGTGAATCTGGGCATGAAAGCCATTGCTCTGTCCACACCCCCGAAATACTATGACAAGGCAGTGGGGCATCTGGATCGGATTTTTGAATTTGTGGAAAAGCGCAGGCTGCTGGAGTTGAATCCTATCTACAACATCAACATCCCCGAAAACTCCAAGGATGAGATCCGCATCACCCATCAGGGCGGCCCTTACTATTCCGACCGGTTCCCCCATATCGGGGACAACCTGTACCGTCCCACCGGTTACCCCATCTGGGACGACCGGGGCGATGACACACTGGATACCGATGCAACACTCCATGGTTACATCAGCGTGACACCTCTGACCATCGACAAGACCAACTGGGAGGTCTACCGCCGCCTGACGGAATAATTTCTCTGTTCAAATTTCAGTTTATCGTACAGCCTTACAATGATCTCGTAGGGGCGGCGACCCGCCGCCCGGGGCTGTTTTGAAGTTTGTTGTTGTTATGAATAATAGGTACTTTTTGTGCATAAAAAACCACGAAACGCGACAAAAACAGTAATTATAAAAACATTTATATTATAGCATCGTCAAGTGATATTTTATATTTGAGCCAATCGGCTATAGCAAGAGCAAATGCGTTTTACTACAAAAAGAAAAAAGTAATCCCTATATAATTCATTGAAGCATTTTCTGCTGTATGCCCAACAATTATAGCGGCAGCTTGACTGCCGGGAGCGGAGCTTGGCCTCTGAACGACAAGCTCTCGGACTAGAAGAAGAAAAGGGTCTGTAGTGTACATTTCACTACAGACCCTCTTGCTTTTTAGAATCATAGAAAACCAAAATGATTTAGAATGTTATTATGCTGCTTGTTCTTTTGATGCTGTCACCAATTTAATTGCTGTAGAAATAAGATCTATTGGGAGGATGATCCATCCCAATAGGCAGGCCAGAATAGCCTTAAAGCACAGATAGACGAGCATCATATTTCCAGAAATAACCCATCTTCCAAAAAAGTTTGATAATACGCGCCATCCTGTAGGAAGGCCAGCAAAGGCTATTGCAAGCATAAGATCTTGACCAAAAAGAAAATATGTTGCCATTCCTGCAATTACTGCAACAAGGACTGTTCTAATAAGCTTTGCAATGTATGTACTCTTCATTTTGTATTATCTCCTTTTAGCTTTTTATATTTTGCATGGGCTTCCGGCAGATAAAATCCCGTTGGCTCATTTTGCGTTTATTAACAGTCATAATCAAACTCTCACAAATGATATTTGAATTATATTAGATTGTACATACAATGTCAATATTTTAATGAAAATTTATCACCATATTTTGCGATACAAATAGCACCATTGTAATATACAGTATCACCATCCGTGGGGATATAATATAAGAAAACTTGGTGAGGTTTCTCTATGGATATTTTACAGCGACTTTCTGAATTGCAGGAACAATACGGGTGGTCGGACTACAGGATTGCTAAGGAAGCAGGACTATCTCCTAATACAGTTTCTAATATTTACCGCAGAAATAATGTTCCAAGCCTGACCACACTCGAATTGCTTTGTAAAGCGTTTGGAATCACCATGGCGCAGTTCTTCGCTGACGATGATATGATTGAGGTTACACCGGAGATCAGAGAACTGGTTGATAAATGGTCTGCTCTGACAGCGGAGCAGAAGGCGGTCATATGGCAAATTTTGAGGACATACGAAAGATAAATTGCATATAATAATTATGGATCAAGCCAATGGGTATTACCACTGGCTTGATTTTCGCCTAAATGGTAGTTATAATATGTCGGAATCACCATTCCCGCACAAATTTTCTTAAATCTCTTGACGCAGAATAAGTGTTGTTTCATAATAGCCTTGACAATGTATGTACATTTGTATATGAATGGCTATTGTTCGTTTATCTGCAAGATCAAGAGAAAGAGTGGCGATTACGCTGTCTACCTTAGACCTGAAAGAAACAATTAAAAAATATTGGACGGACGAAGAATCCAATATCTACAAGAATTATTTTGACGCAATTTTTGGAACTATTGCGTTAATTTTCATCCCCGGAGGGTCTCTTATCACAATTTTGCTTACTAAGGATACTGCGTGGGCCAATTATACGTTTCCACTCCTGTCCATATGCTTTGCAGGATTTTATGATGCATATGGAAGGTATGAGTTAAAGTCTGCGAAGAACGTCAAATTGGCTATTCGTGTAATTATTGATTGGTTAGCCTTTATTATTGCTTGCCTTTTTACGGGAACGGAATATACCTTTTGGGCAGCTCTGCCCGCACTGTTATTGTTCCTGTGTGGACTTGGAATTTTGTCAGAAGCATTTTTGCGCATACAGACAGCTGTACAGGTTAGCAAATGGGCGATTTGGAGAGAGGAAGATGAAGACTGTGTTATTTAATCGTAAAAAATATACCTTGTCCGCAAGAGAAATGATCGAGATGGAGAAATGGCTAAGATTGGAATGTATTCCTAAAATTGGGGATGCTTTGTCCGAGGAGGAAATTTCTTCAATTTTGAAACTGAAAGTTGAATATGTTGATTCAGCAAATCTGGAGGCGCATGTGGAAGCAGAGTTGGTTCCTATTGACGACTCTAAGTATAATGGTTTAATACGTGTTAATAACGAATGCAGGGGTAAAGCGTTTGCTTATTTGCACGAGATTATCCACTATGCTTATGATGTTGGAATTGGAAAGAAGGTATCTACCCCGTATACTCGTAAATCTAAAGGTCATACTGAAAATAAACATGAGCAGAAGATCAACTACATGGCTGCGGCTCTATGTATGCGTTACGAAAAGATCGATGCTCAAATTCAGGCATATGATGCCAGCCGTCCTAAAATGGATGAACTAAAATTTGTTAGCGGATTGTGCCGAGAGTTTAATCAGCCCCGCCCTGTCGTAATCCGTCGCATTCAAGAAGTTAGAAGAATCAAGCGGCAGATTGAGAAAAATACCCCAGCATAAGTTGCCTATTTTTTACTGCTTTCGCAACTGATATATCATTTACTCATTGAAATTGCGGCAGAGTCCAATCAAAGGACTCTGCCGCACTTCATTTATAGTTTTAATAATTTCTTGGTATTCGTATTTTCTTTCAGAATATGGTGCGTTCGTAGAATTCGCCAATTTGAAGACTTCTTTATATTAGCCGAAGTTTTAACATTCGTACAGATCTTTGGGCAGTTGAAACGCAGAAGCAGTCTCCACTACCCTAGTGGAAATAGTTTGTTATCTACTACCTACTCAGATCGTCATGATTTTTGGATTTTTTAGTATCACATTTGGTTTGTGAAGCCTTATCTTTCGCCATAGATATCTGCTTTTGCCAATCATCCATTGACATGGTTTTATTCTGCGATTCAGCAATGTCCATGGTTCGGAATAGAGTATAGCCCTCGTAATGATAGCTTGCATCAATACCCTTCATGAATACTTCTCTATCATTTATTTTGTCGGTCAATGCCTGCTTTAAAATATGCTTGATTTCTATATCTCTTATCGGACTTCTTTCCATTGCCAACAGATAGTCACTTTTGTTGACTTTGCTCCAATCAACAACTAATCCTAATTCCTTTTTTAGCATTAGATCGAGCCAAATTCTTCCGCTACGTCCATTTCCCTCTCTGAAAGGATGTGCGATATTCATTTCAACATATTTTTCGACTATTTCATCAAAGGTAGACTGCGGCATTTTCTCAACATTTTCCAGTGAAACTTTTAGATACATGACCGGAGCAAATCTAAAATTACCCTTTGCAATATTTACTGTACGGATCGTTCCTGCAAATTCGTAAATATCTCCAAATAAACTCTTGTGGATCTCTGCAAGAGCGCGGAAACTTCCGGGAATTAAGCGATCTAATGCACCAGTTTCAAATAACTGCATCGCATTACGCTTGCTGATTCTTTCCTCCTGTCTTGCTAGTTCTGCTTCATCTTTGATTCCTAATTTATTCTCAATGATCATTCAATCAACTCCTTACTTTCGTTCAACATTAGGCTATAAAAACCACAAGCAGGCTTTTATGTAGATCTAGGTTTTCTCTCAGGATACGGCGCATCCTCCGGAATCAACCACCCGGAAGAATTCTTATATGCACCGGGGATTCTGCCATCGGCACACAGCTTTTTGACCATCGGGCGGCTCTTGCCGTGCAGTTCGGCATACTCTGTTGCGGTAATGTATTTCACTTGCTTTTCTGCCTCGAACAGTTTGTCGCTAAGAATAACAAGCCTATTCATATCATCCACATACGCCAGCGTCAGGCCGTCTACATCCTCCATATCTGCGATTTCAGTGTTCCAATATCCATCATCACCTTTGAAGGACTTGAGTCGCTTAAAGCCTGTCAAGAGCTTAGCCAGAACCTCCGTATCTGCTTTCATTATAGAACCGTTGGGACATAAAATCAATCTCCGCTTTCGGTCTTCGATAATTCTTAGTTTCATCATAAAAAGCACCTCCATCTTGTAAATTAGTAGCCCTGAGCATAATACGAAAAGTCGTTGTGGCACAAGGCTTTTTTAGATTTACAAACGTGTTTTGTCACTCAAAAATATAGAAAGCAATCAGCCATTTTGGTATAATTAAGTTGTGACCAAAACCAACCAAAGGAGGC
>JAFYLN010000110.1 GCA_017537045.1 Oscillospiraceae bacterium
AGTTGTGAAATGTTGCACCCATCATAACAAAAATTCAGAGAATTGAAAACTTAAAAAAATAAGTTCAAATATTTCTCAAGGATGTAATGTTTGGCTCTTTTTGGGCCACTAATCTAATGAAAGGAGGAGCTGTATGAAACAACTGCTGGCAGAACTGTTTGAAAAGTACTATATAGACGTCTATACATACCTTTATAGCCTGTGTCATGATGCTTCCCTTTCGGAGGATCTGGCATCAGATGTTTTTTTGGAGGTGGTAAAGTCCATCTCAACCTTCCGTGGACAATCTGATATCAAAACCTGGCTCTTTTCGATAGCCCGTCACCGATGGTTTGCATATCTAAAAAAGAAGAACCGGCAGGTACAGACAGAAAGCATCCATGATCTCTACGATACAGCAGAGCTTGGAACAACAGATTCTGTAAATGAAGTTGCAGAACTGATTCAGGAATTGTTATCCGGCGAGTCGGCATTGACCCGGGATGTGGTCCAGATGCGAATTGATGGCTATTCCTACTACGAGATCGCAACAAAGCATAAAATTTCCGAAAACTCCGCCCGAGTCGTCTACTTCCGAGCAAAATCCAAAATCAGAAAATACCTTGAAAAGGAGGGATTCCGCTATGAATAAGATCAGTTGTGATATGTGTATCGACCTAATGCCGTTGGTTCAGGACGGTGTTGCAAGCGAAGATAGCCGTAATGCTGTTCTGCAGCATCTGCAGGAATGCCCTGACTGCAGGGCACTCTATGAAGGTGAAATCCCGACGCCTTCCAACACCAAAGAGATTCTTGGAAAAGTGACGCGTAGAGCGCAGCTGTTCTCTGCTATGGTCATGATGTTCGGTATCTTCTACGGTCTGATGCTGACTGCCGGCAGTGGTCTGTTCATGAATGTGATCATCATGCCCATCATCGGTGGAATCGGCTATTACCTGTTCCGCTGGAAAGGTCTCTATATTGTTCCTTCCCTACTCCTGGTGACCCATGTCGTCACGAATTATCTGGGGCTTGGTGGAGAGGTACTGGACCCCATGGGATTATTCTTATGGACGGCTATCTATTGTGGCGTAGCTCTGGTGGGCTTTGTGATCGCTGCTTTACTCCACTTCGCCTTCAAGAAGGAGGATGATGAAAAATGAAAAAGAAAGTGCTGAAGATCATCGCTCTGATTATCGCCATTGCGCTGATCGTTACTGTCTGCTGGTTTGCCAATGCTCTCTGCGGAAATCCTATTTCCAAATGGCTTGCACAAAAAGCGGCCGATAAATATCTGGACGAGCATTACCCGGATACCGACTTCTATATCGAGAGGTTGGGATTCAGCTTCAAATTCACTAACTACTATGCTCACGTGCGATCTGAAACCAGTATAGACACCCAATTTACATTGCACATCGATATGGTCGGTAATGTATATTTTGATACCTACGATGACGTACTCTCGGGTGCTATTACCGCTCAAAGAGTACATCAGGAATACCGTAATCTGGTCAAGCAAGCATTTGAAAGTCCTACTTTCGAATGGGATTTTGAGATCCCGGTTGGTCATCTGGAAATCTATCCTCGAGAAGCACTCGAAGATCCTTTGGTTAATGATATCCGTGAATACGCACTTGCCCAGGAAGATCTAATCATTGATCACGTCTATGATCCCCGGGAATTAGGTGAAAAGTGCGGTTACCTGAGTGTATGGGTAGAGTCTGATACCGTATCTACAGAGTTGGCTGCGGAAATTATTTTACGTATCAGAAATGAGTTTGATAATGCAAACATTCCCTTCCGGGCCATCGATCTGCATTTACGGCATCCTATGACTGAAGAAGGCGAACGCGGAGAAGGCTCTATTTGGATTCAGGATTTCCGTTATGAGGATATTTATGAAGAGGATCTTGCGGACCGAATCCAGGCAGCCCACGATGCACTGGAAGCCTACTTTGCAGAACAGGATGTAAAAGAGAAATAAGTTAATGAATTCTTATGTGATTGTTCAAACTCCGTTTATTATACAGACATAAATAGACGGTATTCTTAATTCAAGAAAGACAGCGGAAGCCGTGAGCCGCTGACCTTTCTCCTCTTTTCTACCTCTCTTCTTTCCAATGGAAAACCCGCTGCATTGATGTGCAGCGGGTTTTCTGTGTCATCCATTATTTTTTGCGTATCTTTTCAGGACTCTCCATTCTCGACCTTCATAATCACTTTCAGGCGATAGACCAATTTACCGGTTTCCAGCTCGTCCCTGTCAATAACGGCAATTCCAAGCTGTGCGGCTCGATGCCGAGCCGCGGCATTGCAACGTCCGGTTGAGACAATAGCAGCCTTCGCTCCCTTTCCGCCGAACCGGTCCCGCAAGATCGCAAGCTCATTGAGAGCTTCCGTCTTAACATCACTAACCTTGCAGCTGATGAAAAGTGGGACCACGCCTCTGGTGGCCATCACATCGATCTCGTTGATCACACTGGCATGGCCAAGAACTTCATTCCAGCGAACAACGGCGCTGCTGATAATATCGTTGAAAATACCTGCATCCAGGCAGGCTTTATATACATATAGCTCCAAAACGCTGCCAACATCCCGCAGCCATGCTCGGGTATTGACATCCCGGAATCGGAAAGATACTTTCTCTCCGGATATAATTTCGAGATCGTGAAGGAAGTTGATGCGTTGGAAGGCCTGAAGTGCGTCTTCCTTTGCGCTGATTCGTCCGCCCCGTTCACCTTTAACAGTATAGTTTCCCTGAACATACATGGGAGGAACCTGTCCATATTCAGATGGAGACATCCTCTGCATATAGGTAATGATGTTATTCCAATCACGGCGGTACTGCAGGAAGCAGTCAAAGAACGGATCGATATCGTCTAAGTATTCCTTTAGCACCCCATTATCTACCCGACCGGGGAGCAAGGTTCCGCCAGCCATAAGGAAAAAATCTTTTACGGAATACAAAATATCGCAGGGCATATTCTCTGCAAACTCTGCTCCGGAGATATTGTAGAACCGATTCTTTTTCCGGGAGTAAGTGAAAACAGAGATATTGGCCTGTGCCGCAAACAAACCTGCAGCAAAGAGTTCTGCGTCGCTTCCACCCGTTACATCCAATGCGCAATCGGGATATTTCTTACTGATCGCCAGAAGCTGCCGTAAAATACGGTCCACTTTGTATTGACTCGCTTCTACAAAAATCAATTCGGGATTCCACCCACGATGACGGAAAAAGTCAGCGATCTGCTCCTGGCGCTCACGGCTTTGCGCTACTTCTGTTGGACAAAGATAGACAATTCGTTGAGGGCGAAACATATCTGCTGCCAGAACATTTTCTATGGCTCGTTCGTCGTAAAGTTCGATTAATGTATTCATAGAGTGCCTTGCCTTTCTGCGGTGCGTTGGAAAAAGGGTGTCCGTTACAATTACAGTATACTGCAAAATAATCCGGCACTCAAGGGAAATAAATGGAATCAAAAAGCAATACCAGTAAGATCATCATTCAAGCAATGATGATCTACCTACGAAACGAATCTCTCAATACACTTCAATAAGCAGCGGGACCTTCGGTTTCATAATATAGAATGAATCTTTCACAAAACAAAATCCTACATAGTGCAACCATATAAATGAAAATATCGTGTTAAAATAAGCAAAAACCTAAGGAGGATAAAAATGCACGAATTATTTGAACTGGTATTAAATTTCCGGAAAGCTCTTGATAACGCTTTTTTGGCAGGCGAATTCACACACGACGAAGTATTTAGGAATTTTCCATATGGATGTTGTGGGGATACTTGTGCTATGCTTGGACAGTACTTAATTTCACAAGGGATTGTAACGGAATACGTAGTGGGTACATGGTATGGATCAGATTATAGGCACCAAACTCATGTATGGCTCGAAATTGAGAGCAAGTTAATCATCGATATAACTGGAGATCAATTCAGAGAACAGCCTGAGTTTTACTATTTTCACCACACCGTTTATGTAGGAAATGAAACCTCATTTCATCTATTATTTGAAGAACGCAAAAAGGGGGCCTGGCTACCTTTTAACAAACTTGGATGTTTTGAACCGCAGCGATTACCACAATTGTATAGTAAAATATCAGAATACTTGAAGAAAGATATATGTTTAGAAGCCTCCGTTGAATAACAGCGGAGGCCTCCACTTAGCTTGATGTATTCAGTTCATAGGTGACACCGCAAATTATAATTTCTTTGATATCGTCACGAGGGATTGGAACGTCGAATTCGGCATAGTAGTCTACATCAGCCTTTTTATCGCCCTCTTTCCAGCTACCTCCGCCGCCGCCATCATTCAGGAGCATTTCGGTTCCATCTGTCATAACAAGCGACATTGTAAAGTCCTTAAACACTCCACCTTCATAGTCAGGGGCAAAGAAAATCAAGTCCAAATGAATTCCTAATGGAGACAGCATAATCCCCTCTACCTTAAATTGCCTGCCACCATCATCAACGATTTCGAATGGTTTTACCGGTAGTTCTTCTGTAGAATCAGGATACCGAAGTGTATATTTGATCTCCCAAGTTCCTTCAGCATGAATGACATCATTTTCTCCGTCATCAATGATCAAATCGGTAAATGTTGCAGTAACAATGCGTCCGATAATTGGATCGTTTCTACGCCATCTTAAATGGAATTGTGCGTTACTCGGATCATCTTCATTGATAATGATTTTCGTGCTGTACCCAGATCCCGAGAAACCCCTTGATCTAAAATCAATATTTTCTGGAATTGGCTGGCCATCATCCCGTGAAAGAGTATAAGCAACCATAACGCTATAACGGTCGCCAATAATGGCATCCATTGTCAACGTGTAGCCATTTACAGAAGCAGATGCACCAATTGGAACACCGATCTTATCTACGATTTCAGTCTGCGCTCCGCCGAACAGTGGTGCAAGCAGATTGCTAACGGTTCCGTTCGTTGCCTCGGCTGTCAGTGCCATACTGATAATCAAAGCAAAACAAGCAGCAAATGCAGCCCAACGGCGGACCTGCAGTTTTGGTTTCCGCGCAACCCGTGCCTCGTTGACATTCTGGATTACTTCATCATCGATTCTGCCAAGAGAATCAAGAATCTGATTCTTACTCATACTTCAAAACCCTCCTTTTTGAGATACAGCTTGAGCTTTTGTCTGGTCCGGAACAATAGAATTTTCACCTTACTCTCGGTCATACCGCAGTACGAAGCAATATCCTTAAGAGCGTCAAAGTAATAATATCGTCCGACAAATGCTCGCTGTGTCAGCTTCGGAAGTGCGCATACAAAACGGTTGATTGCTTCATCCAGAAGTTTCACATCCAGTTCCTGCTCCGGAGTCCTTCCGTCCGAAAAGCTGTCACCCAACTCATCCAGAGAGATGGCATACTCAGATGCATATCGTTTTTCCCTATGCTTCTTCCGAAAGACATCGATGGAAATCTGCCGGGTGATCTTTCCAAGATAAGTGCCCAGGTTATTGGGCCTGTTTGTGGGCATGGAGTTCCATGCTGCCAGATATGTATCGTTGACGCATTCCTTACTGTCCTCAAAATCAGCAAGGATATTGTAACTGACTTTGGCCAAATAGGCTCCATACTTCATTTGAGTCTGGTCTATGGCATCCTCATTCCGATCCCAGTACAGATTGACGATATCCAAATCCTTCATAGGCGCACCTCCCTTCTTTAGATATTTCATTCAGGCGCCTTCACTATATATCCCGTCAAAAAGAGAGTTTGGTTACATGAGTTTATATTATTCTATCATAAAAAGAGAGCAGCTTCCACTGGGGAAACTGCTCTCATACTCATTTCATAGCAGGAATCATGATCCAGTCCTTATAGCGTCCATCACTGGAGGAAGATTAATCAGATTGTTCTGTACAAACTGTGTAATGATCGATCGCTGCACCGAAAACAGAACTTGCAAGACTTCCCCAGAGCTCTTCCCAGGTATGCTCAATATCATGGGTCAAAGCATAATGAACAATGCGTTTGTGCTCTGTATTCCCTACCAAAGGTGTTCCGGATGCCTCATACTTCATTAGGTACTCGTAGACCTTAACATCAGATTCTGTTCGAAGAACAAATCTATCTCCATCATAGGAAAGTTCATGAATATACAATGCAGGATAGTCTTGTTTGAGTGCTTCATAGGTGGTTGGGTCGGTTCGGTCTGGATCTAAGGTATAATAATGGGCCAAATATATGGTGGCGTGTTTACCTTCTTGGGTCTTATTGTAGAATTCCTTCCATGCGTCATTTCCACCGTCAAGGTAACCATTCTCTACAATTACATACCCCGCTTCTCGTGCAGCTTCCAACGCGCCTTCTTCAGCCTGCATGGCAGGGGCATATTCACATATCCAGGCACTGTTTGTTCCGGAGATTGCAATAACCTTGGACATATCCGGGTATTCTTTGATAGAATAAACCTCCCAAACAATTCCCTCAATAAGAGTTTCTTCCGTGAAGGTTAGCAAAAAATCACCGGCATTCACCGTATTCGGATCAATGTTTGTCAACTCATAACGGAAAGTCGATCCGTTAATGGGAATGAAAAGATAACCACCATAGAAGCCGCGCAGATTCGTTCGGGTTGGCTCCATGCTTGATAGCATATTATTCGAGAATTTCTGTGTGCCTAACTGAATCTGTTCTGCGATGGCACTGCTGTTGAATGCTCGATCCTTCTCGCTGTCATACATAGCAATAATTACGGAATCGCCAACTTCAAAGTCTTCGAAAGTTATGGCTCGAACATCATTGAATTCACTATAATTGACATAGATCAAATTATCACGGCTGATTGCATAGCTACAATCAATGGCACATCTGTCACCAAATATCTTATCCCGCTTGTCGATGTCTTTTACATACAGGATCCGGTTGGCTGAATCTACCTCGATTATTTCAGCATTTAGGCCAAGATTTAATGTTCCAGAGAATTTATATAGTCCCCAATCAAAACCACTGGAGTCAAACTGACTGAGGAAGCGAATCACTTGTTCTCTGGTCACACCATGAAGATCATATCTAGTAGCATAACCATCGCCGTAGTCACCGTAGTTGAAGGATTCATCATCACCAAAGCCAATGCTGAATATTATCTCTGACCCATTTAGGAATGCAAGCTCATAGCTACCGCCGTAGTAACCCTTGGAGCTTTTTGCATTCGTGCCTTGCACTTGTGCAATAAATGCCATAATTGACTCTATGGTTTCCTCATCCTGAATCATGGTATCTTTTCCGTTATGGAGATTCCGAAGTCTGATTTCTGTGACACCCTTATTTTCTCCATCCAGATCGTAAACACCAAAGGAAATC